>VGZY01000004.1 GCA_016872355.1 SAR202 cluster bacterium
CAAAATAATAGAGTGGGTGCAGAATAGTCCTTGTGATAGCGATGACGGCCGCCTAATCCCAAGAGATGAGCCGCATCGGGGAGGAATAGAAATGATTCAGAATGGATGCCCATCACGTCTACCCTTGGACGTCCATGGGGAGAACGATGCGGGGAGCCCTGAAAGGGCGTGCAACACACCATATGGGTGGTCGTTGCCACTCCCCTACCCGAGCGGGTAGCCATCTGCTACCCGCTTTTTGTTTCCCGGACTACCCCGCGACTACACCGGGTAGCGGGGCGACCGCCAGGGGCCGGGGCCTATCATGAAGCTGATGAGATTGAAAAGGCGCCGGCGGGGGCAAGACCGCCGGACCAGGGAGGACGAAATGGATATCAGGAACGGACTTCGAAAGACTATGGGGTTGTGGGTGCTGGGCGGCGTGCTTGGGGCTATGGTGCTTACCGGCGCAACCTGCGCGGAGTGGTTGGCGGAGAGGGACGCGACTCCCATTGCGCCGTCCATCCCGTCGGCGCCCCCAGCGCAGCCGCCCTCGCAGGCGGCAGTGCCGACGGCCACAGCCAGGCCGCTCGTTACGACGATGGCGGAGGTGTCCCGCCACCCGAACGATATGCCTCGCTCGTCTAACTACACGCTCTATGAGAACGGCAAGTTCTCCAGAGAGGTTGAGCGCACGGGGCCGCTCACGATCGAGGCGCACCTGACCGTCAAGGAAGGCGTGGCGCAGATCGTAAACGGCACGGGCATCACGGTCTGGACGTTCGACGGCGGCATACCGGGTCCCATGCTCCGCGGACGGGTGGGCGACACGCTGGACTTCTACCTGCACAACCCGGATACCAACAAGATCCCGCACAACGTGGACTTCCACGCAGTGACAGGACCGGGCGGTGGCGCGGTGGCGCTAGGGACAAAGCCGGGCGAGGTGAGCCACCTGCAGGTGAAGCTGCTCAACCCGGGTATCTATATCTACCACTGCGCGACGCCGGACATCCCGATGCACATCTCGCAGGGCATGTACGGCCTGATCGTGGTGGAGCCGGAGGAAGGCCTGCCTGCGGTTGACCACGAGTTCTATGTGATGCAGCACGAGTACTACACCGAGAAGGGCGGCGAGGAAGGCTACCAGGCGCTGGCCGATAAGGGCTACCTGCAGTACTCCAACAAGTACGGCAACCTGGAAGAGCCCACGTTCGTGATGTTCAACGGCCGGCCCGAGGCAGCGATGGGCGACAGGGCAATGGGAACGTACGAGGGCGTCAAGGTCAAGACGGGCGAAACGGTAAGGCTCTTCGTGGGCAACATCGGGCCGAACCTGGTGTCCAGCTTCCACGTCATCGGCGAGGTGTTCGACAAGGTATACGTCGAGGGGTCATTCGACCTGGTCAACAAGAATATTCAGACAACGCTCGTGCCGGCGGGCGGCGCGACGGGCGTGGAGTTCACGCTGGAGGTGCCCGGAAACTACATACTCGTGGACCACTCGATCTTCAGGATCCACAAGGGCGCGATTGCGGTGATTGCGGTGGAAGGGGAAGACAACCCTGAGGTCTACCACCCGATAAAGTCGAGCGAGGGCGTGATGTCCGGCCACTAGAAGGGGGCGGCTACACGCGGAGGTCCGAAACGAGAAGGGGCCGGCAATCGCCGGCCCCTTCCTCTGTTCAGGCTAGATCGGCATTGAAGTCCAGTCCGACAGTCTCGGTCTGAAGACCCCCTCTGTGGTCTCCCCCGTGGGGGAGACGAGGACGGCCCCCTACCCCTTTTTCGTCTGTCCAACGTCCGCGTTTGCGGCGGTGGACATTCCGTCCAGGTGCCGGGCGTCGTTGAAGCGGAGGATGCGGGCGTTGTTGGGATTGCGCCTGTCGTGGCCGTTGGAGTGCCAGCGCGGCTTATCGATTGCGAATTCGAAGACGCCGGTGTTCGCCACCGCAAGCCCCCAGGCGCGCTCCGTGCCCATGAGCGCGCCCAGGATGTACTGGGTGATCCCTCCGTGGCTTACTAGCGCTACCCGGGCGTCGTTCTCGTGGCAGTCCAGGACCGTCCGCACAACCCGCCGGGCGCGCGCTTGCCGAAGGTCGCTCGTCTCCACGCCGGGCACGCCGTTCCACGCGTTCAGCCTCTCGGCCTCGAAGTCGATGTGCGGGTACTTCACTGCGGCCTCGGCAACGGTCAGGCCCGAGAGAGCGCCCATATCGTGCTCTTTCAGGTCGTCCCAGTACTCCACGCTAAGGGGGGACAGGTAGCCGAGGGCGATCTGCGTGGTCTCCGCGCACCTCTTGAGGGGGCTGGAGTAGATGTGGGTCGGCCGGAGCTGCTCGCGCTCGAAGGCCTCGCGGAGCTTCTGCGCCTGGGCTCGCCCCTTGTCGTTGAGCGGGAAGTCGGCGTGGCCCTGCATGCGGCCCTCGGCGTTGCCGCCGCTCTCCGCGTGCCGCACGATGATGAGTTTCATATGGCGCTTATCTCGCCCTTTTCGTTCGCGACCAGAAGGGATGTGAAATCGTAGCCGCGGCTGCGAATGCCCTCGCCGCCGCCCATGTTGCGGTCCAGGATGCATGCTACCTTGACCACCTTGCACCCGGCCGCCTCCACAGCCTCAATCGCATGGTTCAGGCTGCCGCCGGTGCTGCAGGTGTCGTCCACCACCGCGACCTTAATCCCCGGCCTGAGCGTGCCCTCGATCATCTTCTTCGTGCCGTGCTGCTTGGCCTCGGTTCGCACGATGAGCGCCGGGATGGGCCTGCCCTCCAGGTGGCTCACGACTGCTATCGCCGCCACCATCGGCACCGCGGCCACGGCGGGGCCTGCGACGGCCTCTGCGCCGGCGGCCGTCAGCAGCGGCACCAGGGCTTTGGCCGACTCGTATGCGCCCTCCGGGTCCAAGGTCAGCAGGCGGCCATCGAAGTAGTAGCTGCTCATCTGCCCGGATGTGAGCTTGAACTCGCCGAACTTCAGGGCGCCGAGCTTCTTTGCGAGCTCCAGTATCTTGTCGTTGCCGGTTGCCGTGGACACGCTTCGTCCTTTCTCGTTCAGACTATTTTTGACGTGCCTTCCCAGTGGTACAGGCGGTGCTTGTATATGTAGGCCTCAACGGCCGTGGGGACGCGGTACTTGATGGTCATGCCGTTTGTCACACGCATGCGGATGTCGGTGCCGCTAAGGTCAACGGAAGGGCCGTGGACGACGAGCACTTTCTCGGATGACCCCTTCTTGACCGTCTCGAACGGCTCAGGGTCGAAGTTGTCCACGCCGGGACGGGTCATGCCGACCACAGTGGCGAGATCCAGTATGCGGTCGGCCTTCTGCCACTTCTGAAAGTCTTTGATCGCATCCAGGCCCACGATAAGGTAGAACTCCCACTCGCTCCCGCGGCTGGCCCGGAGCTGCTCAAGGGTGTCAACAGTGTAGGTAGGCCCCGCGCGCCGGACCTCCATGTCGGTGACCTTGAAGTACGGATTTTCAGCAACCGCCAGCTCTGTCATCGTCAGGCGGTGGTGGGCCTCGGTGATGTGCTGGCCGGTCTTGAACCATGGCTGACCTGCCGGAATGAACAGCACCTCGTCCAGCCCAAGGTGCTCCCGTGCCTCTTCCGCTATGTAAAGGTGTCCAAGGTGGATTGGGTCGAAAGTGCCGCCGAAGACGCCAAGCTTCATAATTAGTCCCATTCCCATTCCATCTTGCCGATTACGACGGTGTCGCCGGGGCCGATGCCTGCCTTCTCCAGCGCGTCCACGACCCGCATCTTCCGCAACATCTCGTAGAACTGCGCCCTGGCGTTCCAGTCTCCAGAGTCTACCATAGCGGCCATTCTCTCTGCAGGCTTGAACTTGACTACATACCGTGTATCCGACTTCTTGATTATCTCCGGCCTGACATCGACAGGCCTCGGACGGAGGACCGGGACCTTTTCAAGCTCTTCTTGCTCCGTGCGCTCACGCTCCCGCGATGCTGATTCCTCGGTACGGGCCTTCTCCAGAACGATGAGCACTTCATCCAGAAGCTCAACCATACCGGTGCGCCCTGCGGCGGATATAGCGAAGACCTTCTTCCCTTCAAGGTGCGCTTTCATAGCCCGGTAACCAACTTCGGCCTCAGGCACGTCCGACTTGTTGACTGCAACCACCTCGTGTTTCTCGATAAGCGTATCGTCAAAGGCCTCCAGCTCAGCCCTTATCTTCTCGTACTCAGCGACAGGGTCTTCCAGAGTGCCGTCGACGACATGGACTATCACCCTCGTGCGCTCGATGTGGCGAAGGAAGTCGTGCCCGAGTCCAACGCCCTCGTGAGCGCCCTCGATCAGGCCAGGGATGTCGACCATCACGAACGACTTGTCCCTGTGCTGGACGACTCCCAGAAGGGGCTCAAGGGTTGTGAATGGGTATGGGGCTATCTTCGGCCTTGCGGCGCTTACGGCTGATATCAGGCTGGACTTTCCTGCGTTAGGCGCGCCGACAAGTCCAACGTCCGCAATCAACTTCAGCTCAAGTCTGAGGCGGAGGTCTTCCGCCGGCTCACCCTCTTCCGCCAGAACGGGGTACTGGTTGACTGAGTTTGCAAACTTTGCGTTTCCGCGACCTCCCTTGCCTCCCTTCGCTACAAGGACCTTCTCCCCGTGCTTTGTAAGGTCTGCAATCATGGAACCATCCTCGTCGTTCCAAATCTCTGTGCCTACCGGAAGAACGATCTCGAGGTCCTGCCCCCACTTGCCGTATCTCTTGGAACGAGCGCCGTTCTCACCGTCCTCAGCCGCAAAGTCCTTCTTGTACCTGAATGCAACAAGGGTGTTAACGTTCTCATCCGCCCTGAAGTAGAAGTTCCCACCGTTGCCGCCGTCCCCTCCATCTGGGCCGCCGTACTCTATGAACTTCTCCCGGCGTCCGCTGATTGCGCCGTTGCCGCCCTTACCGCTTCTTATGGTAATGAATGCTCTGTCTATCATGTGTATTTCTTTTCTCTGTATTAACAGCAATAGGCGTGTTGAAACAGCGCCATTCGGTCAAGGGACCCGTTCTACAGGCGCGCGTGCGCTGGAAAGAATGTAGGTGGGCTGTTGGACAGGGGTTGAAAAAATGTGGAATAAAAAAAACGAATCCCCACGCGCGTTGACTTGCCCACATCCAAGGGAGGTTTTCCACAGGGTACGGGCGGTTATCCACATATCCTGTGGGCCTGGGACTATTATAGATGCTGAAGCGTCGTTTTCGGGGGTCAGGCGGCGGCGAGGGCTTCGCGTATGTTGATGACGTCGCGCCGGAGGTGGGCGTCGGCGTCTATCTGGGCGGTGATCCGCTGGCAGGCGTGCAGGACCGTCGTGTGGTCCTTGCCTCCGAGCAGGCGGCCGATCGTGGTGAGGGGCAGGTTCGCCTCCTCGCGCAGGAGGTACATTGCGACGTGGCGGGCGAGCGCCGCAGCCTTGTCACGCCGCTTGCCAACTATAGTCTGCTTGTCTATCGAGAAGTAGGCCGAGACGGCATTGATGACTACCTCTTCCGAGACGCGCCTGGCGGGCGCCGGCGACAGCGCGTCGGACATCGCCTTCTTCACGAAGTCCAGGTTGATGACGCTTCTCGATAGCTGGGCAAGAGCGGCGACGCGGTTGAGGCAGCCTTCCAGCTCCCGGATGTTCTTGTGGACGCGCCTGCTCAGGAGCTCGAGCACGTCGGCCGGGAAGTGGTGCGCGGTCCCCTCGGCCTTGGCCCGCAGTATCTCAATGCGCGTCTCGAGGTCCGGGGTCTGGATGTCCACCACGAGACCGCCGGCAAGTCGCGAGCTGACACGGTCCTCAAGGAGCGTGAGCCCGGAGACCGGCCGGTCGCTGGTGATTACCACCTGCTTGCCGGCCATGTGCAGCGCATTGAAGGTGTGGAAGAAGCCTTCCTGGGTCTGTTCCTTGCCTATCAGGAACTGGATGTCGTCCAGCAGGAGCACGTCCGCGCTGCGGTACCGGTTGCGGAAGTCCTCGGCTCTCCCTTCGCGGATCGACTTGATGTACTCGTTGGTAAACTCTTCCGTGGTGCAGTAGATGAGGGCCAGGCCGCGCGCCATCAGCCGGTGGCCGACGGCGTGCAGCAGGTGCGTCTTGCCCAGGCCCACGCCGGAGTACAGGAAGAGCGGGTTGTACGCCGCGCCGGGCCGGTCCGCGACCGCCATGGACGCGGCGTGCGCCAGATCGTTGGACTTGCCGACGATGAAGGTATCGAAAGTGTACTTCGGGTTGAGCCGGTTGTAGGCGAGGAGCGAAGGCGCAAGCGCTGCCGCTTGCGGCGCCGCAGCCGTCGCTGGCCTGTCGCTCGGCGAGGCTTTCAGAGAGCCGTCCGAAGCGACAACATCGAAGCGGACTTCCATGGGACGCTGCACGACCTTCTCGATGGTCTGGCTGATCAACGAGTACATCCGCTCCTCCAGCATGCTGGAGACAAATGCGCTGGGCGTGCCGACAACCAGCTCGGAGTCGGTGAGCTCCAGGCCCTGTGTGTCCTTGACCCAGGTCTCGTAGCTGGGCCTGGGAAGCAAGAGCTGTAGCTCTCCCTGGACGGCCTCCCAGACCTTTTCAGCTTTTTGAACAGAGATTAGGACCATTTTCGAATTCCTGAGACGATCCCCGCGCCGGAGCATGTGTCACGCATTGTCAAAACGGGGCCGGGACGGTATATGTGTCGGGGGTGCGCAGATTCTAGCACGAGTTTTTCATTGGTCCGCAAGTCCGAAAAGACTGACTTTCACGCCGATTTTCCGTAAGATGTATATTTGCCGTGCAGGGCTGTAACAAGCCGCTCCCGTGCGGGAGCGGCGTAGACTGCACCATAAATGGAGTAAAGTGTTTTCTTTGTCATTCGAACACGCTTATTCGGCCTTGTGTAGCCGCCCGCGCTGTATGCATCGGCGTCTCTTTAGCACAACGGTCGCCGCCAACTAACAAGTTTCATACGCGGATAATACTAAAACGCTACGCCAATCAAACAAATTGATTAATCAATTTCCAGAACTCTTGTCGCCCGAAAGCTTCGACCAGTGGAACCATCTCGGGAACAAGCAGACTGCTCTGGTGTGGTGCTATGCTGGAGCCATGGACAGACCCGGGCGGGGTGGGAGGATGCGTATGGATCAAGGTGTGGCGCGCGGGACAGCCGGTGTTTTGCTTGAGCAGGCAGAGGCTTCCCTCGCCGAGGCGCGAGGCCTCCTGGGAGGAATGGAGACGGAGGCCGCCAGCGAGAGGGCGTACGACGCCATGCTCAGAAGCGCTCAGGCGGTTGTGCTCCACCGTAAAGGGGAGTTGCCCGAGTCCGACTTCGAAGTCATCAAGACCTTCGAGTCTGAAGTGATTAACACCGGCGTGGTTGACCTCAGGTTCCGGGGAGTCCTTATGGACGCCTACGGCTTCAAAGAGGACTACGAGAGCCTCCAGTTCCCCAGGAGCATGGAGTCGAGGGTCGAGCGCATGTGCCTGGACGCCCGGATGCTTATCAACGAGGTCCGGGAGGTCCTGGCATCGGTCCCCGGCGATATCAGCGGTGGAGCGACGGCGTAGCCGGGCCGTCAAGGGGGTGGGGATTTGACGACTGCAAGAGGCGCCGCAAGGGTGACGGTCCGCGAGGCCAGGATAGAGGATGTAGTTCCCCTTTCAGATGCCCTTGAGCCCGAAGTGAGCCGCCGGCAGATAGCCATGCGCTTGCAGGAGCACTTCGAAGGCCACCGCGTTTTGTGGGTCCCGGACCTCGACGGCCAGCCGGTTGCCACCGTGAGCCACGGCGGCCCACGCCACAAGCTGCCGGGGTCGCTCCGGCTCTTCGCGCTGGACGTAGGCAAGGACTATCGACGCAGGGGCATCGGCGCCGCGCTTGTCCGCGCGGTGGAGGAAGAGGCCCGGCGCCAGGGCCTTTCGACGGTCAACCTCGAAGTTGCCCAGGCCAACACGGACGCCTCGCGGCTGTACAAGCGCCTCGGCTACCGCAGCTCCGGCGCGCCGATCGTGGAGCGCTGGGAGCGCGCCGGCGAAAACGGCGCCCTCGAGCCCGTTCGCGAGGTAATATGGGTGATGGTGAAGCGGCTGGACTAAGCCCGACCCTTTTGGTTGTTAATGTGCTGCGTCTTACAGCTCAAAGATAGCACAAACGTGCTGGTTGCCAAGCCTCCTCCGTCGGGCCATTGCTGCCTTACACTAGAGTTCTTGTGGTGCTATGCTTACCTGAAATTATGGATAGCATTCGAGAGGTCGCCATGGGCGCGAGAGCAAAGCGAAAGCCGGTCCAGGTTGTAATGGAGAACGGGGAGCCATCCGCCGTTATCATCAGCATCGAGCAATACCGCGATATGTTGGAGCGGCTCGAGGATATGGACGAGCTGAACGACCTCAGAGAAATGCGGAAGAAGCCTCTTAAGTTCCGGTAGCTTGATGAGTTTCTACGGGAGCGCGCTACAACAGATGTATAGCGTTCAACTGGAACGCACTGCAGAGAAGGACCTCAACTAGCTTACCGCTTCGGAATTTGAAAGAGTGATTAAGGTCATCAGGTCTCTTGCTGAGAATCCCAGGCCAGTCGGCGTGAGAAAGCTATCTGGCTCAAGGAGTGACTGGCGAGTTTGGATAGGCACACTTCGAGTCATTCATGAAATAGATGACTCGAACAAGGCCGTCTTTGTGATGCGTGTGAAGCACCGCAGTGAGGCCTACAAGTAGAAAGTCTACCCCGACCTATCGAAGTTCGGCACCTCTACCTCTCCCTTCATCTGCCTGAACACCAGCGGCACCGTCTTCGCCTGGCCCGGCGCTCAGGGCAGGATGCGCTCATAGCGGCCAATGTCGTAGTCGTTGGCCGCATGGCGCAGACCCATGTTGGCAATGGCGCGCAGCTCATCGGCGATGTGGTAGAGCGATGATGTCATGGAGACTCCATTGGACGAAGGCGGGGCCGTGGTCTGCGGAATGACGAGACCATTTGCTAGTGTTATCCTAACAGGAAGTAATCCGTCATCAACAATGCCGGAGGCGCGAAAGTGAAACTGGCAATAGATATTCCTTCGGAAAAGATAGGAGAGTTCTGCCGGAAGTGGCGCGTCAAGGAGTTCGCGTTCTTTGGGTCGGTCCTTCGCGAGGACTTCCGCCCGGACAGCGATATCGACGTGCTGGTGACTTTCGAGCCGGACTCGAATACGAGCCTGTTCGATTTGGCTGATATGCAGATCGAGTTAGAAAAACTGTTCGGAAGACCTGTAGATTTAGTAAGTCGTAGAGGCGTGGAACGAAGCCGCAACCCTATTCGCAAGAAGGCAATACTGGATTCGGCGGTAGTGGTTCATGCGGCGTGATAGGGAATGTCTGTTAGACATCGTCGATGCGTCTAATTTGATCTTCACCTATATGAACGGCGTCACCAAAGACGCTTTCCTTGAAGACTATATGCTACAGGACGCTGTGATTCGGCGGCTTGAGATTATTGGCGAGGCTACTAATCGATTAAGCGACGACACACTGGCCCTCGATCAGGAGATGCCCTGGCACAAGATAGTCGGCATGCGTAATGCCCTGATTCACAGGTATGATGACGTCGACCTTGACATCGTTTGGAAGACTGCGACTGTGGACCTTCCGTTACTATTACCTCGGCTCGAAAGTCTACTTCATGTCTTGGGCCGAGATCCCTAGCCCTACCGCCTGCCGCCCTTTATGCCGCCTGGCGTGAACAGCTTGGCCGTCCACGTCTTGTCAACCGCAAAGTTAGATACGGCTCCCCACCCCAATTCGGAGACCGCGGCCCAGCCATCATCCCGGGTCAGATCGGTATCGAGCTTCATTGACTTCTTGGGGTAAGTCAGCCATACCGTACCGCCCGCCGTCACCGCGCCTATGGCGGTCCGGGCGACCTGCTCAACATCGGCCTTCCTGTACACAAACCCCTGGACCACGTGGTACCTGGTAGCGCCCGCTACGCTCGTCGCGATAGGCATAGTCTTGGGAAGGCCTGCGGCGCGGAGCTTCTCGACGTACCCCTCGGGCGCGTTGAGGATAAGGATGCTATTGCCGGGCTTGATGCCGAGGAGCCTGGGGAGAGAGAACTCTGCTGACATTTTGGTGAGCCTCCTGACGCCCCTATCTTACATCAGGCACTCGCTGAAGGAGCCAGGACGACTGCATGTCGATGAGCATCAGGCCCTTCTGTGTTGGGTGACAATATGTGATTATCCGACCCCAAACGTAGAAACGTGGCGGGCGCACGCAGTGCGCCCCTACGAAATCCGGCCTCGCCTTGCTGTGGAACCGTGCATGGCTCATCCTCGTTCCCAGCACCAGCACCAGCACCAGCACCAGCACCAGCACCAGCACCAGCACCAGCACCAGCACCAGCACCAGCACCAGCACCAGCACCAGCACCAGCACCCAGCACCTCGAAGACCCCGCATGAAGCCGGTGCCGCATCGGCTGAATCGGGGCAGCACCCCTCCGACACCCTCTCTGTCGCCCGGAGCGGCGACATCTCCCCCTCAGGGGGAGAAACAAGAGTGGCCTGGGTTCGTCTGCTACTCAGCCCCTACCTCTTCCCCTTCCTGTACTCCGGAAGCGGCTTTATGTTGTAATCGCTCGCCGCGCCGTTGGCGAGGCTCTCGGCGGCCGCGCGGGCGGTGTCGAGCGAGGTGAAGCACGGGATGCGGCGCTCGGCCGCGGTGCGGCGTATTTTGAAGCCGTCCTGGAGCGTCGCGCGGTCGCCGGTGACGGTGTTTACGACAGCGTTGACCTTGCCCTCGATTATCACGTCCAGCACGTTCGGGTGGCCCTGGTCGAGGCGCTTGGTGATCACCTCGACCGGCATACCCAGGCCCGCAATCATTGCCGCGGTGCCCTCGGTGGCGTACATCTTGTAGCCCGCCGCGTGGAGGTCCTTGATCATCGGCACCGCCTCGGCCTTCGAGCGATCGGACAGGCTGAGCAGGATCGCGCCGTTGGGCTTGAGCATCAGGCCGGCGGCCATTAGCGTCTTCGCCAGCGCCGGGCGGAACTCGTAGTCTATGCCCATCACCTCGCCGGTCGACTTCATCTCCGGGCCAAGATAGGTGTCCACGCCGACGAGCTTCTGCATCGAGAAGACCGGCGCCTTGATCGCGACGAGCTTCTGGCGCTTCCACAGGCTGCCCTTGTAGCCCTGCTCCTTGAGCGTCTTGCCGAGCATGGCGTTCACGGCCAGGCGCACCATCGGGACACCCGTGACCTTCGATATGAACGGGATCGTCCGGCTGGAGCGCGGGTTGACCTCGATAACGTAGACCTCGGTCTTCTCGCCATTGCCGCGCCCCCTGTCCGGGCTGCGGTAGGCGGAGCCGCCGACGACGACGTACTGGATGTTCATCAGGCCGCGCACGCCCAGCGCCAGGCCGATGCGCGTCGTGTAGTCCACGACGGTGTTGACCTCTTCCTCGGTCAGCGTGAGGCCGGGGTAGATGGCCATAGAGTCGCCGCTGTGAACGCCCGCGCGCTCGATCTGCTCCATGATGCCGGGGATGAGGACTGTCTCGCCGTCGCACACCGCGTCTACCTCGACCTCGCGGCCGGCGAAGTACTTGTCGATGAGGACGCGCCGGCCCTCGCCGGCCTTCTGCGCCTCGGCCATGTACTTCACCAGCTCGGTCGCGTTCTGCACGACCTCCATCGCGCGACCACCCAGCACGTAGCTGGGGCGCACGAGGACCGGGTAGCCGATCTCCTGCGCCACCACGAGCGCCTGCTCCAGGTTCACGACGGCAGCGCCCGGCGGGTTTGGGATGCCGATGCGCGCCAGGAACTCTTCAAAAAGGTGCCTGTCCGAAGCCGTATCTATCGACGCCGCTGACGAGCCAAGGATCGGCAGCCCGGCCTTATCGAGGCCCTGCGAAAGGTTGATCGCCGTCTGCCCGCCAAACTGCACCATCGTCGCGGGTATTTCACCCTCACCCGACCCCGATGAGGCATCGGGGTCGACCTCTCCCGTCGAGGGAGAGGTAAGAGAATGAGAGTCGCCTGCGTCCCCGGTCTCATTCTCGATGATATCGCGAACGCTCTCCTCGTCCAGCGGCTCGAAGTAGAGCCGGTCCGTGGTGTCGAAGTCCGTCGAGACCGTCTCCGGGTTGGAGTTGACCAGGACGCTCTTGACGCCCTCTTTCTGCAGCGCCCAGGCGGCGTGGACCGAGCAGTAGTCGAACTCTATCCCCTGCCCTATGCGTATCGGGCCGCTGCCGACGACGATCGCCTTCGCGCCGGGCATCGGCTCGGCCTCGTTCTCCTGCTCGTAGCTGGAGTAGAAGTAGGGCGTGTGCGCCTCGAACTCGGCCGCGCAGGTGTCCACCATCTTGTAGACCGGGCGGATGCCCCACTTGCCGCGCATCGTGCGGACCTCGTCGGTGGTGCGGTCGGACAGCACGCCGATCTTGCGGTCGGAGAAGCCCATCCGCTTCGCCTGCCAGAGGAGGTCGCGCGTGACGGTCTCATGCATCAGGCGCTCCTCCATCTTCGTAATGCGGAGGAAGGCGCGGGTGAACCAGGGGTCGATGCCGGTGATGCGGGACAGCGTCTCGGGGTGCACGCCGCGGCGGAGGGCGTACATGAGCGCCCACAGCCGCTCGTCGGTCGGGTGCAGCGGGAGGTCCTTCAGCTCGGGATCGGAGTACTTGAGCGTGGAAGTGGGCGTGTCCTTCGCCTCAACGGCATCCTTGTCGATCTTCCAGGAGGAGTCCTCCCACAGCAGCGACCGGCTGCCGATCTCCAGCGAGCGCACGGCCTTCTGGAACGCCGCCTCGAAGGTGCGGTCGATCGCCATGACCTCGCCCGTCGCCTTCATCTGCGTGCCCAGCTTGCGGTTGCCCGTGGGGAATTTATCAAAAGGCCAGCGCGGAATCTTCACGACGCAGTAGTCGAGGGCCGGCTCGAACGCCGCTACGGTCTTCTTCGTGACCGCGTTGGGGATCTCGTCCAGCCGCTTGCCGATGGCGATCTTCGCCGCCACGCGCGCGATGGGGTAGCCGGTCGCCTTGGACGCGAGCGCGGAGCTGCGGCTCACGCGCGGGTTGACCTCGATGACGAAGTACGGGCTGCCCTTCTGGCCGTCGTCCGGGAGCGTCTTGCCCACCACGTCGCCGGGCGCGAGCGCGAACTGCACGTTGCAGCCGCCCTCGATGCCGAGCTCGCGGATGATCTTGAGCGCGGACGTGCGGAGCATCTGGTACTCCTTGTCCGTCAGCGTCTGGCTGGGCGCGACGACGATGCTGTCGCCGGTGTGCACGCCCATGGGGTCGATGTTCTCCATGTTGCAGATGGTGATGCAGTTGTCCGCGCCGTCGCGCATCACCTCGTACTCCAGCTCCTTCCACCCCACAAGCGACCGCTCGACGAGCACCTGGTGGATGGGGCTGGCGTCCATGCCGCCCTGCACGATTGCGAGGTACTCCTCGACGTTGTTCGCGATGCCGCCGCCGGTGCCGCCGAGCGTGAACGCGGGGCGGATGACGAGCGGCAGGCCGATGTCCGTGAGCGCCTTCCTGGCCTGCTCCATGTTATTGACCGTCTCGGACGGCGGGACCGGCTCGCCGATCTCGATTAGCAGGTTGCGGAAGAGGTCGCGGTCCTCCGCGTACTTGATCGCGCGGAGGTTGGAGCCCATCAGCTTCACGTTGTACTTTTCGAGGATGCCCGCCTCCGCGAGCTCCACGGCGAGGTTGAGGGCGGTCTGACCGCCCAGGTTGGGCAGCAGGCCCTCCGGCCGCTCCTTCGCGATGATCCGCTCGATCACCGGCACGGTAAGCGGCTCGATGTAGACGATGTCCGCGATATCCTCGTCGGTCATGATCGTCGCCGGGTTGGAGTTCACCAGCACTGTGGTGATCCCCTCCTCCCGCAGCGACTTGCACGCCTGCGTGCCGGCGTAGTCAAACTCCGCCGCCTGCCCGATGACGATTGGGCCCGAACCGATTACGAGGACCTTCGATGGCTTAGTTGGCATATTTCTGAACGAACTCTTTTCTAAATTCTGTGTGGTCAACACCCAAGAGGTTCAAAATCTGGGCGCGGGCGAGTGATCGGCCGGCTGTACGAGTCGCTTGGGCATCGTCTTCGGAAAGCTTTACGAGTTTGCCTTGATGGAACGCGTTGTTCCGCAGGCCATAGAAATGGCCCAGTTTCGGAACGAGAGGAAACCCCTGCCTACTTAAGAGCTCCTGTACTTGCTTCATACCCTTAAGCTTTGGATAGAGCAGGTTGCCCTGACATTCCAGACATACCCAATTCAAAGCCGTTTCCACGAGTGGTCGTCCCAGTTCAAATTCCCTTTGAGCGCTCACGAACCAGCTCAGCGCGCGAGAGGGTTGTTCGGAGGGTATGGAGGGAATCCGGGTTGATATGCCCTCGAAAAGAGCGAAGGACTTGTTGCGCCCAAGAGCCCATTCATCTCCCCCATAATCGCCTCTTCGAATGCTCCTGCCGGTCTTTATGGTCGCGTCGGTCGAAATGGGGTTTTGCTCTTTCCAGACGTATTGGCAGATTGTGCCAGAGCAAGGTGTCATGAACATTAATAAGTCGTCCAAAAGCGTGTAGTCATCCTCATTAGGGAAAAGCAGCGACCGCGGACATTCGCCCTTGTACTCCACGACGATGTGCGCTTCCTCAAGACTGTTGGTCAAATATCGTGTCAGGCTAGGAGGATTGTAAACTTCCGGATCATAGCCGTACGAAAGCTCATAGCGAAAATCTTCTGGGCGTAATAGTGTCCACCCCTTCAAAGTCAAGGCAGGGTCCGCACAATTAAGCCACCAACTTATCGATGGCCCAACGACAAAATACCGAATGAATGACGGGTTAGCCATTTACATCAACCTTTGCCCGCCAGTCATTACCTCCCAAACACCGCCCTCGTCTCCCTCACGAACGCCTCGCCCATGTGCCTGTACCCATCCGCGTTCGGGTGCGTGGGGTCGCCCATCAGGTCCGGAGACTCCGGGCCGAGCAGCTTGAGGCCGTCCAGGTAGTGGACGTTCCTGTCGCCCAGCGCCCGAAGCGCGGCGACCGCCTCCGCCAGTTCGGAGCGCATCGCCTGCAGCGTCAGCCCCGCGGCGTTCGGTGTAGTCTCCTTGGGGGCAGACCATATGGGCGAGGTCACAATATACGGCGTGCCCGGGTGCTTTTCTCGCACGATCTTCACGAAGCCTATCGCCGCCGCCCGGAAGGTTCGAAGGCTGAGAGCGTTCACCGAGTAGATGTTCACCCCCACCTTCATCGTCAGGTAGTCGGCCGGGAGGTCGCGCACCATGCGCGCCACCATCGGCTCCATGTAGCAGCTGCCGCCGTAGCCCAGGCAGGTCAGGTCCAGCCCCATCGAGCGGGAGGCGACGCCCGGCCAGGTGTTGCTGGGGCTGTCCGCCTTCGCGCACTGGGTGATAGAGCTGCCGTACACCACCCACTTGGGGCGCTTGTCGATATTCGGCCCGACCGACGCGCCGTCATCGACCTCGATGCTCTTGACCCTGATCTCCACGGCCTGCGGCAGCCATATCTCGACGACCTTCCTGCCCTGCGGCAGCCCCCGGACTACGTAGCGTCCATCCTGCGGCCTCGCGGTGCAGTGGAACGCGCCGTCGGAGCATACGTCTATCAGGCCGTACTGTTGCGGCATGGGTGAGACGTCAGAGACCACCTCCGCGTTGACCGCCACCGAGCGCGTGTCCGTCCGGAACGAGATGCGGACTCCGGCGGGCAGTTGAGCGTGCTTCGGCACCCGGTCTGCCGGCGGGAAGAGCGCGGCCTCTTTGTACGGGATGCGCCACGGCTTTACCCAGCCGTCGCCGTGCTCCAGCGATATCGCGCCCTGCCAGGTCAGCCTGGGCGAGTCTGCGGGTATGATCATATCGGGCTGCTTTCTATTGCTTTCTTATCCGGGACCTGTATGCGTCAGCGCCACAAGCTCATCTCACAGTTACCGCACCCTCACGCCCCATCTCCTCACTCGGCCGGTAACGTTTGATGCTGCGGACCATGTGTATCTTGTCGAAATCTCCATCCAGAGCGTACAAAGGCAAATCGTTCTGGATGGCGAGGGTTGCGATTAACAGGTCTCCCAGAGCGACGCGCAGTCCCCTCCGGTCAAGGGCGTGCGAGATCTCGCCGGCCAGTATCCAGGTCTCTCTATCGGCCTCAACGTACTTGAGAGCGCTCAGGAAGTCCCGGTAGAACCTGTACGACTTCTCATCCCGGGCGCCGCGAAGAAGTTCTGTCAGAACGGGCGCCACCAGAACAACCTCGTCTGCGGCCAGCAGGGTGTCAAAGGCCATCGCATCCGGCGACTCCGGCAGCCTTTGGAAGTTTATCCATACGGAGGAATCGGCGACGATCACTTAACTACCCCTCAGTTTGTCGAGCCGCTTCTGCCTTTCGATGTCCACATCTCGATGCTCTCGCAGATCGTCCTTGAGCGAGTGCTCCTTGGCCAGCCTCCGGAGCGTATCGATCTTTTTGCGCCTCAGATACTCGCGCAGTATGGCTTCTACGGCTTTGCTCCTGGACTTCTCCCCGGTATCAGCTATGGCTTCATCCAGCAGCTTCTCATCAATATTCAGCGTGGTGCGCATCAAGTCACCTCATCACAAGTGTGCATCATTATTATACATCACTTCTTCGCACCAGCCTTGATCATCTCGATGAACCTGTCGAACATGTACTCGTTGTCCAGCGGCCCCGGCGAGGCCTCGGAGTGGTACTGGATGCTCATCACGGGCAGAGACTTGTGGCGCATGCCCTCCACCGTGTTGTCGTTCAGGTTGATGTGGCTGACTTCCACGTCCGACGGCAGGGTGTCGGCGTCCACCGCGTAGCCGTGGTTCTGCGAGGTGATGTGCACCCTGCCGGTCACGTTATCGCGCACCGGGTGGTTGCCGCCCCGGTGGCCGAACTTGAGCTTGAACGTCTTTCCGCCGAACGCGCGCCCGAGGACCTGGTTGCCCAGGCAGATTCCGAATATGGGCACGCGGCCGATCAGCCCATTTGCCGTCTCCGCCGCGTAGTCCAGCAGCTTCGGGTCGCCCGGCCCCGGGGATAGCATGATGCCGTCCGGCTTGCGGTCCAGGAACTCCTTCGCGGTCGCCTTGGCGGGCATCGCGATGACCTCGCAGCCGCGGGTGCGGAGCATTCGCATGATGTTGTACTTCAGGCCGCAGTCCTCTATCAGGACACGGTACTTCGTCTCCGGTGCCTCGCGCCGCCATACGGGCTGGTCGCCCCAGGTGTCCGGCTTGCTGGTAGTGACGAGCGAGACGAAGTCGGTATCGCCGTAGCCGGGCATCTCCTTCAGGCGGGCGAGAGCGGCCTCAGGCGACTCGCCGATGGCAATGATGCCCATCATGACGCCGCGGCTGCGGAGGCGGCGGGTGATGGCGCGGGTGTCCACGCCGCTGATGCCGGGGATGCCCTGCGCCTTCAGGTAGCCGTCCAGCGTGCCGGTGCTCATGGCGTGGCTCGGCTCCAGGCAGTGCTCGCGAACGACGAAGCCGGAGACCTGGACCTTCTTCGACTCCGAGTCTCGCTCGTTGATGCCGTAGTTGCCCATGAGCGGGTACGTGGGCACGACGATCTGGCCGGCGAAGGAGGGGTCGGTCAGCATCTCCTGGTAGCCGGTCATGGAGGTGCTGAACACCACCTCGCCGTAGGTGGACTTCTGGTCGCCGAAGGCGTACCCGGTGAACACGGATCCGTCTTCAAGCACAAGGTATGCGGGAGTCTGCATTGATTCTCTCACAGGTAAATAGCCTTTTTGGTTCATCTGTGCGCGGGCGTTTTTCTCTTTTGACGTTTGGCGATTGCTTCCTCGTGCTCACGCCTGAACTTCTCGTTAAGGTCTTTCCAGTACTTCAGTACTTCGTCCTCCGACAGACCTTCCAGATCCTTGCGGATGCTTTCGCCGCCTTTGTGCTGGAGTTCTACGGCCTCTATACGCTTAGTCCTTGCCATATACCACCTCCAACGGGGAGAAAATCCCGATATTGCCATAGCCTTGCAATGTGTTGACTGCGTTATACAGCGGTATTTTGTCGTACTGAACGATATGTTTGAAGTTCCAGCTTACTATCATTCCACATCTTGAAACCGTCGCTGCTGCAACATGAATTGCATCTTCCGCCCATTTCGTAGATACGACCCCGGCCCGAATATATGCTTCAGCTAACGCATTAACGCTCGGAGTAATCTCGGCGAGCTCGAGCAGCTCACGCACTTCATCGAGTACCCCCTGAACATTCGGAGGGGCCGGCTCAAGTTCTTTGAGAACCAGAGTTGAAATGACTAGCTGAAACCGGCCGTCCGCTATTTGGGAGAAGAAACGGCTGCTTGCCTCATCAAAGCCCCTATCGTACGCTCCACCGAAGACGGATGTGTCTGCGTACACCCTTTTCTTCTCCAAAGACCACCTGCACTTTCTTTTAGCCCGGTTAACATCACACCTCGCCCAGTATCTTCGCCAGCTCGGCCGGCGCTGACAGGAACGGCGAGTGGCCGGTGTTCATTGTATAGACCTTCTTGCACGGAGTGGCGGTGTACATGTTTTTCTGGAAGGACGGCATGATCGCGAAGTCCTGGAGGCATTCTATGTACACGCGCGGAACGCGGCCGAAGTTCTGGTCGGTGACGCGCACCCTGTCGCCGCGCGGGCCGGTCGGCTCCGGCTGGAGCAGCTTCTGCGCCCTCGCGACGTCCTCGTCCGCGCAGTCCTGGTAGAAGACGCCCTTCACCTTCGAGACGTCGATGTTAATCGTCACGCCGTCCGGGTTGGGGGAGACGATCGGCCGCAGCCTCGAGGGCTCATTCTTCGCCGTGACCTCTGGGACCGACTCGCCGTCCCTGAGCAGGTGCGCGGTCAGGTAGACCAGCGTCTTGATCCTGTCCGGCCTGGCCTCCGCGACGCCGGAGATCGTGATTCCCGCCAGGCTGTGGCCCACAAGCACTACCTTCTCGGGCAGCGAGTCCAGGGCCTGCACTACCTTGTCGACGTTATGCTTGATCAGCAACCCGGCCGGCGGCGTCCTGTCCTTCCCGTGCGCCGGCAGGTCCACGGCGATGGCCTTGTGGCCCGCCTTCTCCAGGTAGGGTATGAACTTGTCCCAGCACCACGCGCCGTGAAACGCGCCGTGCACCAGCACGTAAGTAGCCATTCAAACGCTCCGCCTTCTAGTCTTCCTTCTCTCCCCGAGGGAGAGGCCTTTGCTGCTCTGAGCAAAGGGTGAGGGCTCAGGCTGTCTGCCCCCTTCTTACCTCTCCCTTGACGGGAGAGGTCTTCGGCGCCCTGGCCGAAGGGTGAGGGTGACGGCTGCTGCGCCTGTTCCCCAGTCCCCAGTCCCTAGCCCCCAAAGACCACCTGCCCGCTGTAAACCGTTGCGGCCACCTTGCCCTTGAGCGTCGCGCCGTCAAGTGGCGTGTTCTTGCCCTTGGATGCGAACTGCTTTGCGTCCACCTTCCACTCGGCGTCCGGGTCGAAGATGGTCACGTCCGCGGGCGCCCCTGCCTTCAGCGTGCCGAGGTTCCTGCCCAGGAACTTCGCCGGCGCGACAGTCAGCTTCTCGATAAGCAGCGGCAGCGGCATGCCGCCGGAGTGCACCAGCGTCATGAGCAGTCCGAGCGTCGTCTCCAGGTTGCTGATGCCGTTAGCGGCCTCGTCGAACGTGCACTGCTTGTCCGTGCGGCTGTGCGGCGCGTGGTCGGTCGCGATGAAGTCCACAACGCCGTCCTTGAGCGCCTTTACCATCGCGGCAACATCCTCGCGTCCCCGCAGCGGCGGCGAGACGCGCGCGCTGGTGTCGTACGACGCCGTCGTGAGCGGGTCGAACCGCTTGCCTATGTTCGCGTAGCCCAGCACCGTCTCGTCCGGCAGCGTGAGGTGGTGCGGCGTTACCTCGCACGTCACGCTCAGGCCGCGCTCCTTCGCGCGCTTCACTATCTCCACGGTGCCCGACGTGCTTGCGTGGGCGACGTGCAGCCTGCCGCCGGTGATTTCCGCCAGCGAGACGTCGCGCGCCGCCATCGCCTCCTCTGACGAGCGGGGTATTCCGCGCAGGCCGAGGCGCGTGGCCACCCACCCTTCGTTCATGACGCCCGCGCCTGACAGCTCCTTCACTTCGCAGTGGTTGATGATCGGCAGCCCCAGGCCGGAGGCGTAGCTGAGCGCCTGGCGCATCACGTTGGCGTCGCCCACAGGGTGGCCGTCGTCGCTGAAGCCGATGACGCCGGACTTCGCCATCTCGCCCATCTCGGCCAGCTCGGCGCCCTTGCTACCCTTCGTCACCGCGCCGATGGGCAGGACGCGCACGACGCCCTCTTCCTTCGCGCGGCGGTTGACGAAGTCCACTATCGAGCTGTTGTCCATGACCGGGTTGGTGTTCGGCATCGCGCAAAGGGTGGTGAAGCCGCCGCGTGCCGCCGCCAGCGTGCCGCTCGCGATCGTCTCCTTGTACTCCAGCCCCGGCTCGCGGAGATGGCAGTGGAGGTCAATGAAGCCCGGGCACACGATCAGCCTCTGCGCGTCGATTACCTTTGCGCCCGCAGGCGGGTTGATCCGCGCGTCGATGCCGGTGATGACGCCGTTCTCGATGAGCAGGTCCGCGATCTTGTCGATGTTCTGCGACGGGTCGACGATGCGCCCGCCGGAGATGAGAATGGGGGTCATGTGGCTACTTTCCTCCGTGGGCCGGGGTGACCAGCGTGTAGAGTATCGCCATGCGCACGGCGACGCCGTTCGTGACCTGCTCCTCGATCACCGAGGCCGCGCCGTGCGCTACCTCCGGGTCGATCTCCACGCCCTCGTTTATGGGGCCCGGGTGCATGACAAGCGCATTCGGCTTTGCCAGCTTCATCCGGCGCGGGTTGATGCCCCAGATCCGCGAGTACTCGCGCAGCGTGGGCAGGTGGCCGGCCTTCATGCGCTCAAGCTGCAGGCGCAGCGCCATGACCACGTCCGCGCCCTCCAGCGCCTTTTCGACGTTGTTCTCGATCTTCACGCCGGCGAAGGGGTGCCCCTTCTGCCTTTTGGCGCCGTTCAGGAAGTCCGGCGGCAGGAGCGTCGGCGGCGCGCACAGCGTCACGTCCGCGCCCATCTTCGTCAGCCCCCACAGGTTGGACCGCGCCACCCTGCTGTACAGGATATCGCCGACGATGACCACCTTCACGCCCTTGATCTTGCCCAGGTGCTGCTGGATGGTGAACATGTCCAGCAGCGCCTGCGTGGGGTGCGCGTGCGCGCCGTCGCCGGCGTTGATGACGCTGGCGTCCAGGTGCCTGGCCAGGAAGTGCGGCGCGCCCGAGTGCGGGTGGCGGATGACGATCATGTCCGCGTTCATCGCCTGCAGCGTCAGCGCCGTATCGTAGAGCGTCTCGCCCTTCTCCACGCTGCTCCCGCTGGAGGAGACGTTGATGACGTCCGCGCTGAGAATCTTCCCCGCTTGCTCGAACGATGCGCGGGTGCGTGTGCTGGCCTCGTAGAAGAGCGTGAAGATGCTCTTGCCGCGCAGCGTGGGCACCTTGCGGATGGCCCGCTGCTGAACCTCGCGCATTGCGACGGCGTTCTGAAGAACGTCGTCGACCTCCTGCGGCGTAAAGTCGTCCAGGTCCAGCACGTGGCGCCTGCCCGCCTGGGGCCGCGCGTTCGGGTTGATCGTCTGCACGCCGGCCACCCGGCTTGCTGCGGCTTGCGATGATGTCCCTTGAAGGGTCATGCCTCTCATCTCCTTTGGATCAGGACCTCGTCCACGCCGTCGAGCTCCTGCACGCGGACCTTCACTTCCTCTTCCATCGAGGTCGGCACGTTCTTGCCCACGTAGTCCGCCCTTATGGGCAGCTCCCGGTGGCCGCGGTCTATCAGCACCGCTAGCTGGATACGGCGTGGCCTGCCGAAGTCGTTCAGCGCGTCCATCGCGGCGCGGATGGAGCGGCCGGTGAACAGCACGTCGTCCACCAGCACCACCAGCCTTCCCTCGATGGCCACCGGTATGTGCGTGGGCCGCATGATGGGCCTGCCGCCGGTGGAAAGGTCGTCGCGGTAAAGGCCGATATCCAGCGACCCCACCGGCGGGTCCGCGTCCTCGAACTCGCTGATCAGAGTCGCCAGCCTGCGCGCGATGGGCACGCCGCGCGAGTGCAGCCCCACCAGGACGATATCCTTCGCCCCGCCGGTGCGCTCCAGCACCTCGTGCGCGATGCGCGTCATCGCCCGCCGCACCTGGTCGGCGTCCATAATCTGCCGTGTTTCAACCGCCTGCTCGGTCATAACCTCTCTCCCTAACCCTCTCCCCTGAGAGGGGAGAGGGGATAAGAGGGCACAAAAAAACCTCTCGCCGTTGAGGTTGTGGCAAGAGGCTACTGCGGCCCGCGCCGCGCATGGCAACGCCGGTAAGTACCCGCGCGCCCGCTTCGTATTAGCCTTGCCAGCCTCTCGGGACTGACTTAAAGGACCGTTGTCAGAGTCACTCACTCAAGTATACGCGGTCCCACCCCCACCCTTCAAGGCGGGCGGGCGGCCGATTCGCCCGAGAACAGACATAGCGGACCAACCGGTCCGCCCTGTCTGTTCTTGCCAACTACCAACTTCTAACTACCAACTGCCCTCTTATTGCCAGAGCGTCAGCAGCACCGTCACGATGATTATCATCACGACGGAGTAGCCGGCCGTTATCACCCAGTGGGGCGGAGTCTTGTACTCGAACGCGTAGTTCGTCGCGATGCTCGTCGCCACCAGGCCGATGCCGGTCACCGCGCCGATCTTGATGCCGCCCATTAGTTTGGAGGCGTCCAGGGCCTCCACCAGCGAGGCCAGCGACAGCGTGATAACGGTCGCGCACACCACCGCGACCACGTAGGGCATCCACGACTTCGTCGTCCCTTTGTACGTGCCGATCTGCTCCTTCGTAATCCCCGTCTCCGCCATCCAGGGCTTTGCCCACACGCCGTACCAGGCCATGCCGCCCACCATGAACAAAACAATTCCCGCCGCTATTGCCAGAAAGTTCAGGTCCGAGATCTCAAACGGCATACAGAGCTCCTTTGCTTCACTTCCTTTGACATCCACGCCGAGCGTCGACACCGATAACGGAAGTGGATTCTACAGTCGAATCGCTGCAAAATCTAGGGGGCCTGCGGCGTATCGGGGAATCTATAGGGGGCCGAACAGTGTATTCAGTAAAGAACTGTCGACGATCTCCATCGACTCGATCCGGAGGTCGGCGCGGGAGAGGTCCATGTACGCCGTCGACTGGCTCGGCACGGCGATGCAGTACATCCCCGCCCGCTTCGCGGACCGCGCCCCCGTGGGCGAGTCCTCCAGCGCCAGGCACAGCGACGGCGCCACGCCAAGGGCGGCTGCCGCCTTCAGGTACGGCTCGGGGTCCGGCTTGTGGCGCGCAACGTCCTCCGCGGCAACCACCGCCGCAAAGTACCCCCGCAGGCCAAGCTGCGCCGAGGCTGTCTCAACGTACGACCGCGTGCCGGATGTGACCAGCGCGCAAGGCACGCGCCGCTCCGCCAGCCTGTCCAAAAGGCGGCGGACGCCTGGGCGTGGCTGGAGCTGCGTCCGGACAAGCTCGTCGAAATACCGGTCCCGGGCGGAGAGCAGCGCACGCCCGTCGGGTATGCCGTAGTCCCGTGCGATGGCCAGCATCGTCGCCTCCACCGTCCCCCCGATATACCGCTCGCCGTCCGCCTGCGTGTACGCGATGCCGTGGCCAGCCATTGCAAGCCGCGTCGACTCGAAGTGCAGCGGCTCGGAGTCAACCGTTAGCCCGTCGAAGTCGAAGCACGCCGCGCGAAGATAGTTGGCCATTGGTTCTCGCAATTGCAGGGATCTCGATGACAGGAAGCGGTGGACGCTTCTTTCGACGCGCAAATGTCTCAGCCCACCGATGTCACACCAGTCCGAGACTTCTGCGCAGAGCCTCGTCAACCTCCAGCATCTTCTCAAAAGGAAGATTGCCGATCTGTGCGCCTAATTCTGTCTGGTTTACTGTTTGTATTTGTTCGCACAAGACGAGGCCGTCCAATCGCAACCCGCTTTCAAGTGCGGTAAACGGCACATGAAATGGGTATGGCCGAGATTTCGACTGAGACGTTATGGCGGCGACGATAGTAGTTCTACTTGTCCTGTTGCCAGCATCGTTTTGAATAATGAGCACCGGCCGTCTACCGCCTTGCACAGTGCCGCTCGTCCGGCGTTCGAGCCAGTTAATGTCACCGCGTCTTATCAACTGGCCCTTCTTCCCACACAGTATTGTTGAAGATCATGTCCTGGGCGTAAGGGAACGATTCCGCAGCCAAACGCTGATTTTCCTCCGCCATTTCTTTATAGCCTTCCTCCATCAGCGCATAGATACGGGCCTTCTCCTCCTTCTCCAACAGGTCTGCGATAACCCCGCTGCGTGTAGTGTCTCGCTCCCTGGCAAGCCTATCAGCTACCTCCAACAGCTCTTTCCGAAGACTGATAGTAACCTTTGCCGTTGTGCTTTGCGCCATTTCACACCTCCACCGTAAATCTTGTCATACCAATAGTATGAACGCAAGTATGGCCAAGCAGGAATACTCAGACAAGAATGAGTTCAGGAAAGTACGTGCGGTAGTACCCGCGATCCCTGGTGAGTAAACGGTCGGCGTGGACAATAGCGTGGGCGCCTATCTGGAAATCGGCCAGCACGTGTTGCCGCTGGGCCAGCGGCGAATTGCAGCTGACGCAACTGACGGCGGCCATTGCTCCGCAGGAGGCACAAATCATCCTGGAAGGCCGGCGCTGCCTGTAGGACTGCCACGCCTTGCCGGCCAGGAAGAGTGCTTCCGCGCCCGATCGATGTACCCGTATGCTGGCCTCTGAAAGGAACTCCTCCAGGTCGTTCACCTGAGAAAAGTTCGCGGCGAGCTCTGAATAGACCGGTTCGGAAATAATCGTCGCGCCAGAGCGCGCGGCATCTTCGAGAAGTTGCTCGGAGGAGTCTCCGTGAGGTGCGCCGGAAATCAGTACATCCAGCACGATATTGGTGTCGATCGCGGTGATCATTACCCGCGCATCTCCCTGACAAGCTCATCCGGGTCCTGCCCGGCCAGGTGCTTCAGGTAACCACGGTACTTCTTGAGGTGCCCGGGTGGCACTTTCTTCCGGACCATCATATTGCCGCGCTCAGAAATGAACTCGAGCTCATCGCCCTCACGCAGGCCCAAAGCCTCACGGACTTCCTTGGGAACGGTAATCTGCCCCTTCGTGGTAAGTTTTGCGCTTGTCACGTCTGCTTCTCCGGAAGGAATATGCTCCGTGACACATTGTAAGGCAAATATGTAAGGAAATCCATTCCGTCAATTCGTGCGATCCCCTACTCCCCGTAGAACCACCGCGGGTCCAGCACCCGGACCCTGTTTCCGCGGTCGTGCGGCGCAAGGCCCAGCTTCTCCATGAGGGCGGTGTACTCGATCCCAAACTGCTCCCTGATCGCCGCCTTGTCGCCGAAGACGCAAATGCCATAGGTGATCACCGCCTTGCCGTCCACGAACGTCAGCGCGGGCTCGTTCTGGCGGAGCGGGCCGGGCGCGCGGTGGTAGCGCTTGCGGTCGGTGGGCTGGCGGAACTTGCCGATGAGGAGGCGCTCGATCGGCGGCGTCTCGATGTACGCGACGTCGTCCAGGGACTCCAGGTTGCGGTGGTGCTGCCACGTCTCGCCATCGTCCTTGCTGATGGCGCAGGTGAGGCGGTGGCGGTAGTAGCCTTGCATAAGCTCCCACGGCGATGTCTGGTTCCAGATGACGAGCAGGTCCGTGTCGGCGTGATCCCTACCGTGTTCTCCTCTCCCGGCTCCGCGGGAGAGGACGTCCGGCTCCGCGGACAGGTGAGGGCGCGGTATCCTCTTGATGTTGCACGGCGCAGCCCCGGACGCGAGGCCGGTCGGCACAGCCTCCGACCACGTCTCGCAGCCGTCGTCCGAGTACGCCTTGAAGTACTGGCCGAGCTGCGTGCGGCCGACCATCATCACGCGGCCGTCCTTCATCTCCACGACGGCGGGCTCCTCGATCGAGAACGAGCCGCCCACGCCGTTGCCCAGGATGACCCACGACTCATTCTTGCTCCGTTGCCACGTCCGGCCTTCGTCGTCGGAGTAGTACGCGAAGCCGAACGCGAGCACGCCGCCCGCGCCGCCTGCGAAGTCCTCTCCGAAGCGCCGGAGCTTCTTCGGGTCGCCGCCCAGGTACTTTGTCCTGAGGGTCGCAAAGGAGGGCATCACAACGCGACCCGTCCGCAGAACGATGAGGTTGTCGTGGTTCGTGTGGATGTCCGTCCCCGGCGGGCTCACGTCCACGCCGTCCGACCACGTCGCCCCCTCGTCCGTCGACCTGTGGAATGTGTTGACGCTGGAGCCGTCCGCCGGTCGGTAACGGGTCACGGAGAGCCCGATAGCGCCGCTGGTCAAACGCACGAGCTGCGTCTCGAAGGAGCCCGTGAGGGCGCCGCCGCCCGCCAGCTTCATAGACACGGGCGCGGTCCACATCTTTCCCATGTCCGACGAGTAGTTGACCTTGATCGGCCTGTCGTCCTTCGCGCCCTCGCCCCATACCCACATCAGCCGCCCGTCCTTCAGCCCAATGATGCTCGAATACGACGGGCTGAGCCCGACGGTATCCATCTTGATCGTAACGTTGGTAATTTCAGTGGACACTGGATTCTCCCGGCTCTTTGTATTGTCCCTCTCCCGGTTCGCGCGGCGGAACGGGAGAAGGAGGCTGTTAGCTCACTGCCGACTGCCGACTGCCGACTGCTCACTGCCCACTGCCATTCCCCCTACTCCCCATAAAACCAGGCCGTCTTCAGCACGCGGACCCGGTTGCCGCTGTCGAAGGGGGCGAGCCCCAGCTTCTCCATAAGCGCCTGGTAGGACACTCCGAAGCGCTGCGGGTTCTCCGCCTTGTCGCCGAAGGCGCGCACGCCGTAGGTGATAATGGCGGTGTCGCCAACGAAGGTGATCGATGGCTGGTTGCACCTGAGCGGCCCCGGAGCGCGGTGTTAGCGCTTGCGGTCCACCGGCTGGGCCGTCTTGCCGATCAGGTCCGCCTCTACCGGCCCAGGTTCGATATACGCAACGTCGTCCAGCGACTCCAGGTTGCGGTGGCGTTGCCACGTCTTGCCCTCGTCTTTGCTGACGGCGCAGGTCAGCCGGTGCCGGAAGAGGCCGTTCATCGTCTCCCACTGCGACGCCTGGTTCCAGATAACGAGGAGGTCGGCATCGGCGAGGTCGCTACCGTTTTCTCTTCTCCCGGCCCCGCGGGAGAGGATGTCGCGCTCCGGCGACAGGTGAGGGAGGTGAGGGCGCGGGATGCGAGTGACCGTCGCGGGTGAGGGGTAGCAGGCTAGGCCGGTAGGCTCGGGCATCGACCATGTCTCGCCGAGGTCGTCGGAATAGCACTGGAAGTGGCGGCCCAGGTTCGTTCGGCCGAGCATCATCACCCGCCCGTCAACGAGCTCCACCACAGCCGGCTCCCCCATCGAATAGCAGCCCAGCGCGCCGGTGTCCAGGACGACGAATGCCTCGTTGTTGCTGCGCTTCCAGGTGGCGCCCTCGTCGTCGGAGTAGTACGCGCTGGAGTACGCAAGCGCGCAGCGAGAGGCGCCGTCGAACGACTCTCCCAGTCGCTTGATGGCCCTTACGTCGCCCGTCGGCATCGGCCCCATCATGTCGTAGAAGGGGACAACTATCCGTCCATCCCTCAGGACTATCGAGCTCTCATTGGCGCATACGGCGTCCGCCCCCGGAGGGTTGATGCGCACCGGCGGCGACCACGTCGCGCCCTCGTCCTTCGAGGAGGTGAATATCAGCCCGGCGTGGTAGTCCGCCTCGTACGCGCCCGTGTGGGCATAGGCCCGCATCACGAGGCCGATGCCGCCGGACTTGAGCCTGAAGATGTTCGTTTCCATGATGGCCGGCAGCGGCCCGCCGGTCGTCAGCTTGAGGTGCACCGGCGCGGACCACGTCGCGCCACCGTCCTCGGAGAAGTTCGCCCGCACGGGCTTCACGGGGTCCGCGCTGCCGGAGCCGTACACCCACATGAGCCGGCCGTCGCGCAGCGGCAGCACAGCGCCGTAGGATGGGCTGAGGTCTACCGTGTCCAGCTTGATCGTCGCATTAACGAGATCCGACGCCATAGGCCTCCCTCCGGCTGTTACCGACAGCTCACTGTTGCTCCGAACCCCGATTCCATCGGGGCCTACCCTACTCACCGTAGAACCAGCTCGACGACACTACCCGGACTTTGTTCCCCCGGTCGTACGGGGCGAGGCCCAGCTTCTCCATGAGCGCCTCGTACGATAAGCCGAACCGCTCCGGGATCTCCGCCTTGTCGCCGAAGACGCACATTCCGTAGGTAATGACCGCCTTGTCGCCAACGAAGACACACGAGGGCTGGTTGAAGCGCAGCGGGCCGGGAGATCGGTGGTAGCGCTTGAGGTCCGCCGGCTGTTTGAACTTGCCTACGAGGTCGATCTGGATCGGCCCCGGCTCGATGTAGGACACGTCGTCCATCGATTCCAGGTTGCGGTGGTGCTGCCACGTCTTCCCCTCGTCCTTGCTCACAGCAGTGCTAAGGCGGTGGCGGTAGAGGCCGTTCATAGTTTCCCACTGTGATATCTGGTTCCAGATGACGACCAGATCGCCGGTGGTCGTGATGCGCTTGATCGTCGCCGGAGAGGGGTAGCATGCGAGCTGCGTCGGCTCCGGCTGCATCCACGTCTCGCCCGCGTCGTCGGATACGCTCTGGAAGAAGCGGCCAACGTTTGTGCGCGCCAGCATCAGCACCTTGCCGCCCTTCAGCTCCACCACGGCCGGCTCGCCCATGGAGTAGCTGCCTCCCGCGCCGTGTTCAAGGTTCACGAAGGCCTCATTGTTGCTCCGCCTCCACGTCGCGCCCTCGTCGTCGGAAAGGAACGCGCTGCAGTAGTAGAGCGTCGCGCGCTCGGGATTGCTGAAGCTCGCGCCGTACCTCTGCACCGCCCGCACTTCGCCATACGGCTTCGCGCCGATGCCGATGTAGTACGGCACGATGATGCGGCCGCTGCTGTGGACGATCGACTTCTCGTTCGTAATGACGGCGTTCGTTCCGGGCGGGTTGATAGTCACTGGCGGCGACCACGTCGCGCCCTCGTCTTGCGAGGCTGAGAAGATGATGCTCGCCTGGTAGTCGGCCTCGTATGCTCCGGCCTTCGCGGACCCCCGCAGCACAAGGCCGATGCCGCCGGACTTCAGTCTGAAGAGGTTCGTATCGAGGACGGCAACGAAGGGCTCGCCGGTCGTGAGTTTGAGGTGCACGGGCGCGGACCACGTCGCGCCTCCATCGCTGGAAAAGTTCGCCCGAACGGGGAGTGCGGGGTTGGCCCTGCCGGAGGTGTATATCCACATCAGCCGCCCGTCGTTGAGCGGGATCACCGCCCCATAAGACGGGCTCTGGTCTACCTTGCCCATCTTCACGATGGTGTTTACGTATTCAGGCATGGCATGCTCCCGCGAGTTTAGCCGGTGGCGGCTCCGGTGTAGCGGAGCCGTCCGTGGGGAGCATAGTAGAGTCACAGGCCTATTCTGGCAATAGCCTCAGGGCGTCAACGTGCCGGGGGCGGAGAATGCGAAAATGCCGCTGGTCAAGAGTGGCAAGCTTTGGCTCGCGAAGGCGTTCGACTATAGCAAGGACGGAAGCATCTACGAAGCCGATGTCGGAGTCCGCGTACCGTACGCAGAGCTCATGGACACGGAGATAGTCAGCTGGCGTAAGGTCTTCAACCAAGTACGCGCCGGAGAGGACGTCCTCAAGTAAAACAAGAAAAGCCTGAGTCTGGCCACGGCTAGTGAGAAGGTACTCAGTTTCTGCACTAGCGCCATGACCTGGGCACCGTCTTAATATCACCTGCGCTCCTGGCGGTGTCCGAATGGCCGGAGGCAAACATCCCGATGCTCTTGGGCCGAGGTCTATGGCTTTTCGTTTTTTCTTCGAGTGCTTCACGCACAATAGCAGCTACGGATGTGCCTCGCTCGGAGGCAATTGTCCGAAGTCGTTCCAGCAATTCCTCAGGTATAGATATCGTTGTGCGTTCCATGTCATGATCATACCATCGCAGGCCCTTACGTACAATTCAGCTATACATTTCCCTCCGGCGGCTTCCGCCACCCGAGCGCCTCGCGCACTTTCTTGCTCTCTTCCCGCGGGTTTCCTCCAGCTTTTCGCAATGTTACACTCAGTTTGGAAATGCTGCCTTCCCGGTTTTCCTAACACCTAACACCTAACACCTAACACCCAATCCCTGACACCTAACACCATGCCTGACACCAACGTCAAAATTCACGACTATGCCGACGAGCTGATATCCACGCCGCGCGCGCACCTGGCGCTTGATCTGTCGCAGGACGAGCAGGGGCTGAAGCTCAGCCACGACGGGAAGATGCTCGTGGAGTGCTACATCACGCGGGATGGGATGGCTGCGGGCGGGTTCATGGCGAAGGCGCTGGGGGTAAAACTTCCACCGCTGGGAAAGGCCGTGAAGGCGCGCGTCTCCACAGGGGTCCTCTTCCGAGCGGTATCTATAGCGTCGCTGGACTTCAACGTCGAGGAGTCGTTCGAGCTTCTGGAGCGGTGGCTGGAGGAGGCAGAGCTTCAGCGCGGCGGTGAGGATGTGTCGGCGTCGTAGCCCCAGGCAATAGCAGATTAGTTCGGCGTGCCGCCTGGACCCAGGTACTTGTCTGCGGCCGTGCGAAGTTTGTCGTCGAAGGTTACCAGGGGCGCGCCTAGCTTTTTCGAAAGGTATAGATAAGACGCATCGTAAATTGAGAGCTTCGTCTGAAGGGCTATATCCAGAACTTCAGAATGGTCTACCGGCACCCAATGGATCTTCATTGCCAAAGCGAAGCTCAGTTGCGATGCAATTGATTGGTATCGGTATATATCGGCCAGAATCTTCTTTTTCGCTACGTTACACAACTCATAGGCAAGCAAATGAGGCTCGAAAAACTCATCAACCCCCTCAAGTAGGGTCTTGGCTTGGACCGCGGAAGGCTCCTCGAAGGCAATGGCGGCGAAGATAGAGGCGTCCACCACCTTACCTGGCATCCCGGTCCTCTCTTATCCATCGCGTTGATTCGTTGGGCGTTTGTACGCCCAGCGCTTTAGCTCGTTCGCTTAACTCACGGACTGTCACGTATTGAGGCTTGACCGCGGCTTCAAGGATCGCCAAGAGTTCACCATTGACTGATCGATGGTTCTGTTTAGCTCGTTCGCGAAGCAGCTCGGCAATATCGTCAGGTACATTCTTTAAGGTCCAGCTGACTGACATAGCGGTGCTCCTTGGTTGTATATAGGAACCATTCTACCTTCAAAACAGCACCATTGCAACCTCTTTACTCCACGAACCGCCGTATCACGAGGCAGGCGTTCTGGCCGCCGAAGCCGAAGCTGTTGGAGAGGACCGTGTCCACCTTCTTCTGCCGCGCGACGTTCGGGACGTAGTCCAGGTCGCACTCCGGGTCCGGCGTCTCGTAGTTGATCGTCGGGTGTATGGTGCCCGTCTGTATCGTCTTAACGGAAACGACCGCCTCGATCGCGCCCGCGCCGCCGAGGGCGTGGCCGATCATCGATTTCGTGGAGCTCATTGGCACCTTGTACGCCTGCTCGCCGAACGCCTTCTTCACCGCCAGCGTCTCCGCGTGGTCGTTCTTCGGTGTGGACGTGCCGTGAGCGTTGATGTAGTCCACGTCCCGCGGGCCGATGCCGGCGTCCTCCAGCGCCCACCGGATAGCGCGCGCCGCGCCCAGGCCCTCGTCGTCCGGCTGCACCTGGTGGAACGCGTCCGACGAGACGCCCTGCCCAATGACCTCCGCCAGGATATTCGCGCCGCGCTTCACTGCGTGCTCCAGGCGCTCGAGAACGAGTATGGCCGCCCCCTCCGACGGCACAAAGCCGTCGCGCCCCGCCTCGAACGGCCGGCTCGCCTTCGTGGGGTCGCCCTCCCGGCGGGACAGCGCCTTGATCACGTTGAAGCCGCCCAGGCCGAGCTGGCTGATGCCCGCCTCGCAGCCGCCCGCCAGGATCAGGTCCGCCGCGCCGCGCCTTATCGCCTCCGTTGCCTCGCCAACGCCCTGCGTGCCGGCAGCGCAGGCGGTGATGATCGTCGAGGTGTAGCCCTTCAGGCCGAACAGGCGGCTCACGTTGGACGCGGCCATGTTCGGGAGGATCATCGTGATGAAGAAAGGGCTCATCCGCATGCCGCCCTTGTCCACCAGCACGCGGGCGTTCTCCTCGGTCGTCGGGAAGCCGCCGTTGCCGTTGCCCATTACGACTCCCAGGCGCTCGCTGTCCAGCTTGCTGAAGTCCAGGCCCGCGTCCTTCACGGCCATCGCCGCCGCCGCCACCGAGAGCTGCGAGAAGCGCGCCTGCCGCTTCGCCTCCTTCCCGTCGAAGTAGCTCGCGGGGTCGAAGTTCTTCACCTCTCCCGCAATCTTGCACGGGAACGGCGATGCGTCGCACAGCGTGATCGGCGCGATGCCGGAGACGCCCTTCACCAGGTTGCCCCAGAACTCATCGACGGTCTGGCCCAGCGGCGTCATCGCCCCCATGCCGGTGATTACGACGCGCTTCCTGTTTTCTCTCATATAGACCTCACGAATTCGACCGATATTCCCAATGTAGAGACGCCCCGCTGGGGCGTCTCATGCGTTGCCGCAACACGTTTGCCCAAACCACCGAGACGACCCGGAGGGTCGTCTCTACGGGGGGCCCGCCGGCCCCTTCAGCGTCGGGTACAGCTCCGGCGGTATCCCCTGTATCTCCTCGATCACCTCTGCAACGACCGATAGTGACCCCGTGGCCAGCACCAGGTCGCCCTTCGATGCGGCCGCCATCGCCAGCCGCACTCCCGCGCCAACATCGCCCGTCTCCCGCGCCACCGGCAGCCCTGCACCGGCCGCCGCCGCGGCGATGCTGTCCGCCGCGCCCGCCTTCGGGTGCCGCGAGCGCACAGCGTACACCTGCGCGGGCTCAAGCGCCGCCAGCTCAGCCAGCATGCCATCAAGGCTGTGCCCGGAGATAGCGCCGAAGACGACGTGCACCTGCCTGTACTTGAACAGGCCCTTCACCGCCCTGACGAGACGGGCGATCGAGTCCGGGTTGTGCGCGCCGTCCACGACTATCTGGACGGGTCCTTTGGATAGAATCTGAAGTCGGCCCGGCCAGTTTACTGTCCGCAATCCCTCCAGGATTGCATCCTTGCTGATGGCATAGCCCTTGTCCGCCAGCGTCTCGGCCACCGCAATCGCCGTCGCGGCGTTCTCCATCTGGTGCTCGCCCAGGAGCGGCGTGCGCACCTGATAAGTCTCGCGAGCGCTCCTCACTTCGAAGTGCTGGCCGCCCGCGTCCGATCCTCGCGGCGTCCACGACATCCCGCGCGATACGCTCACCAGCGGCGCGCCGCGCCCGGCCGCCACCTCTTCGAACACGGCCATCGCCTCATCAACCTGAGGCGCTACGACCGCCGGCGAGCCCGGCTTGATGATCCCGGCCTTCTCCCGAGCGATCTTCGCAAACGTGTCGCCAAGCACCTGCACGTGGTCCAGGCTTATCCGCGTTATCGCGCTCACCTCCGGCGACACCACGTTAGTCGCGTCCAGCCGTCCGCCGAGCCCGACCTCTATGACCTGGAAGCCGCAGCCGGCCTGCTTGAAGTGGAGGAACGACATCAGCGTAAGGATCTCAAAAAAGGATACCCCGCCATAGCCTTGCCGGCCCGCCCATTCGATGTCCGGCCATATCGCAGCGACCAGGTCGGCGAAGTCCTGCTTCGCGATACTATCGTTGCCGATGCGGATGCGCTCGGTGACGCTGTGCAGGTGGGGTGACGTGTACAGCCCCGTTTTGTACCCGGCCGCGGTCAGGATGGCCGTCACCATCGCCGACGTGCTGCCCTTCCCTTTCGTCCCCGCGACGTGAACGGTTGGAATTCCCTGGTGAGGGTTGCCGAGCCTCTCCAGGAGCAGACCCATCCTCTCCAGGTGGAACGTCGAATGGCCCGGGCTGTGCTTCGCCCGCTCAAAGTCCGGCAGGCCCATTATCAGCCTGAGGGCGCCTTCGTAGTCCAGCAGCGGCCCCGCTCCCGGGGTGTCGGCCGGCATCAAATCGTCACCGTCCTGTGTGATAGGCAGGCCTCACGCAACCGTACCTTGAAAAGACAAAACATTATCGCACAAGCCGCGCTAGTGGTCTCGAATGTGCGCCGGCATGAACCCAAGGTTGATCGAGAGGGCGTCTATTATGCCTATCTTGCGGAGGTAGTCGATGTTCCCCTGTATGGGCCGGGGCGTGAATCCGAAGGCCTTTTGCACGGAATCGGGCTCCGCGATGCTGTCCAGATGCAGCATTTTGAGCTGCTCCGGCGTGACCGGCGGGCTGGGCGTCAGCGCCTCCATCACCGCGGCCGCCGGCTTCATCGCGGCGACGGGCACCCTGACCTTCGCGTACTTTGCGCCCAGCGTGCGGGCTATGACGTCGACAAGCTCGGCGTACGTGTACCGCTCAGGCCCGCCGATATCGTAGGTCTTCCCTTCGTGGCCCTCCTGCCGGTATGCCTCCACGAGGCACCTCGCCGCGTCATCCACCGCGATAGGCTGGAATTTCGACTGTCCGTCTCCCACGATCGGCACCACCGGCATCAGCTTCACCAGCGCCGCGAGCACGTTGAAGAACTCATCGCCCTCCCCGAAGCCGACGGAAAATCTGACAATTGTGTAAGGGACGCCGGAGCGCGCTATCTCCTGCTCCGCCATCCAGCGGGAATACAGGTACGGGATGGAGGCGTCGGACGTCGCCCCGATTGTGCTTGCATAGATGAACCGCTTCACGCCCGCCGCCTTCGCGGCCGCCAGCAGGTTGCGGGCACCGCCGTAGTTGACAGACTGGAAGCTCAGCTTCCCCTTCTGCCTGATCACCGCCGCCAGGTGGATCACCGCGTCCGCGCCCACGCACGCTTTGGCAAGCGACTCCGCGTCTAGCACGTCGCCCTGCGCAAGCTCGATGCCCTCCCGGGGCAGCGCCGCCGTCCTGGATGTGGACCGCACCAGCGCGCGCGTAGGAATCCCCAGGGCGTGCAGCTGGCCCACAACGCGCCGCCCCACAAAGCCGGTTGGGCCTGTGACGAGAATCATTTGCACCCTCCGTTGACCCGCCTGCGATTGAGCGTAACAACACGCGAATATGGTGTCAATTCAGCCCGCGGTTGCGCCACGGGAAACCTGGTGCTACCTTATCGCTCAACCGCGAGTTATCGGAGGCGAGGTCAAAATGCGCAACGTGCTGGCGCTACTTGTGATTCTGGTCTTGCTCACCGGGTGCGAGCCCAAAGACAAGACGCTGGTCCTCGCCACGACCACGAGCACCGCCGATTCGGGACTGCTGGACGCCATCATTCCGGCGTTTGAGAAGGCGGAGTGCGTCACTGTCCAGGTGCTGGCCGTCGGCACAGGGGAGGCCATATCCATTGGCGAGCGCGGCGACGCCGATGTCCTTCTGGTCCACGACCGCGCCCGCGAGGACAAGTTCATGGCGGATGGCTTCGGCTCGGAGCGGCGCGATGTGATGTACAACGACTTTGTGCTGGTGGGCCCGCTGGACGACCCCGCCGGCGTGGCTTCCCTGGCGAGCGCGCCGGAGGCGTTTGCGCAGCTTACCCGCTCTGCCCGGCCGAGTATCAGGTTCGTTTCCAGGGGAGACCGCTCCGGCACCCACAGCAAGGACGCTGCGCATCTGGGCGGCCGCGGGCGTCAAGCCTGAGGACCTGCCCGGCAGCCTGTACCAGACAAGCGGCCAGGGCATGGGCGAAACGCTGATCATGGCGGGAGAGATGCAGGCCTACACCCTCGCGGACCGCGGCACCTTTCTCTCAATGTCCGAGCGCTTGCCCCTGAAGGTCCTCTCCCAGGGCGACCCTTCGCTGCTCAACCCGTACGGCGTCATCACTGTCAGCAAGGAGCGCCACCCGCACGTGAATGCCGACCTCGCGAAACCGTTCGTTGAATACCTCACCCGCTACGACACCCAGCATGTCATCGGCGGGTTCGGCGTGGACAGGTTCGGGGAGCCGCTGTTCTTCCCGGACAGCGAGGCATGGAGGGTCCGCAATCCGGCGCCGTCGGGCGCATCGAGATGAGCGATATCGACGGCGCCGAGCTGGCGCGCATTGTCGCCCTCTCGCTCACGGTGTCCGGCTTCGCGCTCGCCATCAGCAGCCTGATCGGCATCCCCCTGGGCGTATGGCTCGCCATGCGGCGCTTCTGGGGCAAGCGGCTCATAGTCGCCAGCCTGTACGCCGGTATGGGCTTCCCGCCGGTGGTCATCGGCCTCCTCGTCTACCTCCTCCTCTCGCGCCAAGGGCCGCTCGGCGGCCTAGGCTGGCTCTACGCTCCTAAAGCGATGGTCGCGGCCCAGGTGATCATCTCCCTCCCCGTCGTTGCCAGCTTTACGATGGTCGCCGTCTCTGGGGTCAGCGCCGGGGTACGCAGGCAGGCGCTCACGCTGGGCGCAACCGAGATGCAAGCCGCGCTGGCTGTCCTCCGGGAGGCCAGGCTGGGGGTGGTTGTGGCGGTCGTCGGCGGCTTCGGCAGCATCATCTCGGAGGTCGGGGCGGTCATGATCGTCGGCGGCAACCTGAAGGGCTCCACGCAGGTGCTCACGACGGCCATCGTCCAGTTCACCCGCATGGGCCTGTTCGCCGAGGCGCTCCTGCTGGGCGGAGTCCTTCTCGGGATGGCCTTTCTCATTAACGTCGCCTGGCTCTTCCTCCAGGGCAGGAGACTGGCGGGCGAATGAGTGAGCCGGCGTACGTCCTCCAGGGTATTTCAAAACAGTTCCATGGCAGGGAGGTCTGCCGGGTGCCGGAGCTGGTCGTGCCCTCCGGCTCTCTCACTGTAATCATGGGACACAACGGCGCCGGCAAGAGCACCTTGCTGCGGATGCTGGGCTTCCTGGAAAGGCCTGACGAAGGGGCGCTGAGCTTCTGCGGCAGCCCGGTGGACTATCGACGAAGCGTGGACATCCATCACCGCCGCGCAGTCACGATGGTCTTCCAGAGCCCGATCTTCTTCTCCGGGACTGCGCTTTCCAACGTGGAGTACGGGCTGAAGCTGCGCGGGCAGAACGCTGCTTCAGCCGAGGCAATGCGCGCGCTGGAGGCGGCTGGACTGGCGGGCATGGCTTCCGCCCGCGCCGCAACAATGTCCGCCGGTGAGCAGCAGCGGGTGGCTCTCGCCAGGGCGCTGGCCATACTGCCTGCCGTGCTTCTGCTGGACGAGCCCACGGCAAACCTGGACCCGCAAAACACCGCCATGGTCGAGCGCATTGTGGCGCGGCTGAACCGGGAGGACGGCACGACGGTGGTGCTGGTCACGCAGAACGTCTTCCAGGCGCGGCGGCTGGCGACTCACGCCGGCGTGATGCTATACGGCGCGCTGGCCGAGTCCGGGCCGGCCCAGGAGGTGCTGAACGCCCCTCGCGACGGCAGGGTACGGGCGTTCCTCGCCGGCGAGGCGGAGTTCTAGCCTCACTCCCACCACATTGAGAAGATCTCGGCGTTCGTCATCTTGATGCGTACCTCCACCGGCGTGCCCGCCAGCCCCGCCAGCGGCCACCCGCCCTCCCACACCACCGTGTGGTCCAGCGAGCTCTGCCTCAGCGGCACGCAGTGCCCGGCCTCGAAGCCGCCTATCGGAGCGCCGCGCTCGCCCGCGAGCTCCACCACAACCTCGCCCCCCGTTGCGTCCGCATTGATGTGAAAGGTCTTCCCCTGGATGGGCTGCCGGACGACGACCTCCCCGCCCGGGTTGCCGGCGCGTAGCCCCACCATGCGGTCGCGCGGCCACGTCGCCATGCCGATCGCCTGCCACGTTTCGTTATTGCGCTTCCCCTTGTCGCCGTGCCGGTATCGCGAGTCGGTGAAGTAGATGCGGACCACGTCGCCGTCCACCACCAGCGAGTTGCCGGTCTGGATAATGCCGCCGTCCCAATCGCCCTCTTTGCCAAGCTGGATAGCCGCCGTGCGGTCCCCCACGCGCTGCCATTTGCCGCCTTCTCGCATCACCGCAAGCTGCACGTCCAGGAAGCCGTCCGTGGACTTTGCACCGTCGTAGCACCGGAATATCTCCAGCAGGCCGAGCACAACGGACTCGTACCTAACCATCGGCATGCCTTAGAACTGCGTGAACCGGTCCGGGTGGCCCTCCGTCCACGCGGCGTCTTCAGCATCGTGAAGGAACGGCGGCCTGGGCAGGGTCCAGTTGTAGAGGTCGGCGCCGACGGTGTACATCGGCGTCCGGCGCGACCTGCCTCTCACGTGGAGGAAGGTCTTGACCGTGCCGCGGAACTTGTTGGCAACGTCGTCGTACATGAACCACGTGACGTCTCCCCATCCGGGGATGACCGGCTCATCAGGGCCGTCCACCCAGTCGGTGCCGTCGCGGGAGAATGCGACGCTCGATCCCTCGCAAGTGTTCACGCCGCGGCCGTAGGTGCGGGACATCATCGTGAACCGGCGGTCTTCGCCCAGGAGCGGCGTGTACATCACGCTCTGGTTGTGGTCCCAGCGCCCGCCCATCGGCCCCCGAAAGCCGGACCGCCGGGCGAACATGTTGGCGTACAGGTTGTTCGCCGCGCTGCCATTGAACTCCCACTGCCCCAGCTCAGGGCGCGTCCAGTGAACGCCGTCCTTGCTCTCCGCGTACAGGTTCACAATTCCGCCGGTGTCGCGCGCGCCTTCGGGCGCCTTGATCTGCCCCTGGTACCACATCCGCAGCCCCTCCGGCCCCTTGAGAACGGAGCCGCCCAGCAGCACGCGCTGGTCCTCCCACGGCATCTCAGCGCTCAGCACAGGGTTCCCCTCGTGCTTCGTCGCCGGGTGTATCGCGCGGATGATCCCGAGACTGGAGGAGATATCTCCGTCATCGACAAAAAGCGTGGGGATAGGGAGGTCGAAGCGGTCGTAGTTGTTGGACGTGGCGGACGGCACGGCGCGCCTCCTGGGGTCCGGATGCGCCTATGATACTACCGGGGTTGCACAGGGGCGAGTGGTGGATGGAGCGTCCCGGCCGCTAGGTGCCCACCTTCGGTCCCGCCGGCGCGCCGTTCTGCGCCGAGGAGCTTCCCTGCCCGGCCTGCCCGTCCCGCAGCTTCTCCCACTCCCAGCGGAAAATCTCCATCTTGATGAAGTCGAACCCGCTCCGGTGTACCGCCTGTATCTCCTTGAAGCCGGACTTGGCGAAGGAGCGCCGCGCCCTGTGGTTCCACTCCAGCGTGTGAAGGTAGACGCGGTTCAGCGGCGTGGTGGTGAAGATGTAGTCCAGGAGCAGGTCGACCGCCTCCGTTCCGTAGCCCCGGCCCTGGTAATCGCGGTCCCCGATCATGATCCCGAGCTCAACTTCGCCACGCTTGAGGCTGATGTCGTAGTACATGCAGTTGCCGATGTGCTTGCCTTCCACCGTGTCGATCGCAAACCGGCGCGAGGACTGGCTGGCATACATCATCTCTTCCTTCGTGTAACGAAGGAAGGCGGCGTACGACATACTTATCGGCTGCGTGGCGTCCAGCCGGGAGATCTCCTCGTCGGTGCGCCAGGCGTAGTCCTCCACGGCGTCCCTGAGCGCCTTCTCCCTGAGAAGCACCCGCTCGCCCCTTATAGCCAAAGCGCCATTGGCCTCTCCGGGCTCATCGGACCTATTTCGCAACCATGGAAAGGCCTTTTTCAGCAATCCGGGCCTCATTTCCGTAAGTCAACAGCTTGAGCGCCTCGTCGACGGGGAACCAGCGGACATCATCGAACTCGTGGTCGTGCAGGGACACGTCGCCCCCGGTCGGCGACATCAGGTAAAAGAGCACGGTCTTGTGGCAACGGGCCTTGTCGAAGGGGCGGACGAACCAGTACTCCACCTTATCGATAAAGCATTCCAGGTGGACGTCCAGCCCGGTCTCCTCCCGGACCTCGCGCACCGCCGTCTGCTCGCGGGTCTCACCCGCATCCGGCGTGCCCTTCGGCAGCGCCCACAGCACCGGCGATTTTCGCCCGCAAAGTACTATTTCCCTTTCATTGCCTCCATCTCTGTATACAACTCCACCGGCAGACAAAAGGTGTTCAACGGGTTGGTCTTGGCTCATTTTTCAGTTCGTTAGGGTATTAGCCCCATTCTATTTCCAGCAACGAAGAGCGTCAACCGGAGAGCATGCGCTGTTGCCGGCTGTTCCGGGCCCCCCCGCCGGCGAAATTGCACAAATCGAGAATTGACGCGCCCGCGGCGATCGTTATGATTGGCAGTGACAGAAGTCAGAGAACGACCCCCAGGAGGAGACCGTGTACGGCACAATCTTCAAGATGAAGGTCAAGAAGGGCCACGAGCAGCAGGTCATGGATATTACGAAGCAATGGGACGAGCAGAGGACCCCGAAGGCGAAGGGCGTCATTGGCGAGTACGTTATGAAGCCCGATAGCGGCCCGGCCAACGAGTATATTGTCGTAGTCATATTCTCGGACCAGGCAGCCTACCGCGCGCTCGCCGCGGATCCGGAGCAGGACCGCTGGTACCGCAAGCTCCGCGAGCACCTGGAAACCGACCCGGAGTGGCAGGACGGCGAGTACATCGCCGCCAGCCTGCCGAAGCAGGCCGCGGGAGCGAAGGGCAAGTAGCTGCGTTTGGCCGGGCCGGATGCCATGTCATTCATCCGGCCCGGCCGGCATCTACTTCCCTCGCCAGATCCTGTCCCCCTCCTCCGCAATCGCCGCGCCCTTTGCGCGCTCCTCCGCCGTCAGCGGTGGAACACTCGCCGCGCCCGCGTTCTCCTCAAGCTCGGCCACTCGGAGCGCGCCGGGGATAACCGCCGTCACGCCCGGCGTATCGATGATGAACCGCAGCGCGGCCTGCGCCACGGTACGCTTGCCGCCGGTAGCCAGGAAGTGCAGCTCGCTGAACTTCCTGAACGCCGTCTCGGTCCTGGCGCGGTCGCCGTAGAAGGCGCGGTAGCGCGTGTCCAGGGGGTCCAGCTCCGGCAGCTTGTCGAACCAGTGGCCGGAGAGCACGCCGGAGGCGAGCGGCGACGCTATCATCGTGCCGATGTTGTTATCCCTGGCGAACTGCAGCATCGCCTCCGAGCCCCGGTGCACCATGTTGTAGCCAACCACCATGCCGGCCACCTCGCCGAAGTTCATCGCCTTCTTGAGGCCTTCAATGCCGTCGATGGCTGTGGTGGAGACCCCTGACCAGCGTATCTTCCCCTCGCGCTTGAGCTGGGTGAGGGTCTCCATCGCCGCCTGCAGCGTCTCCGGGTGCGGCCGCGAGTGGAGCATGTAAAGGTCGATGTAGTCGGACTGCAGCCGCCGCAGTGAGCCTTCGCACGCCTCAATGATGCGCTTGCGGGTGTGGGGGATGTCGGCCTCATCCGTATAGAACCCGCGCACCTTCGTTGAGATCACCCATTTATCGCGTCGGCCCCGCGTCGCCAGGCCGACTATCGACTCCGCATGGCCGCCGCCGTAGATTTTCGAGCTATGCAGCAGGTTGACTCCCAGCTCCTCGGCGCGGCGTATCGTCCTGATCGACTCCTCGTCCACCGCCCCCGCCCACCCCTTGGGGATGCGCTTCACACTCTCGCCGATCACCCCGCCGATTAGCTCCCCGATGGGCCAGCTCCCTAGCCCTATCGCCGAGACCTTGATGCCGGTCTTGCCCAGTATTCGGTACTCCATGCGGCCTCCGTAACGACTTCCGAATCGCATCCCCTCCCGACCGGCTGCAATCATGGCACAGTCGGCACCGATTGTGAAGTCGCATGTGTGTAGTTCCGGGCATCCTCGACCACTACGTCCAAAATGGTCGCTTTGTGCAACGTGGCACGTCGGACCGGCACGATACGCTCTACGTAAACATCGCAGCCAGATTAGCGCGGACGGTAGAGGGGGTGGAAGTAATTTCCCCAGGGGCCAGGGTGACCCCAGGCTCGCTCGGCTTCAACGACAGGTTCGCCGTGCATGACCCGATGATCGTCGGCAACTACCTGTACAGCATCTGGACGAACGGCCTGCAGGTGTTCGAGATATCCGACCCGTCCAGACCGGTGCTCGCAGGCTCTCACGTCACAGACCTGTCGGTAACTGACTATAAGCTCATGGGCGGCTGGGGCGTCTACGTCCTGGACGGCCCCGACAAGGCGGTGGTGAGCGACTGGAATAAGGGCCTCTTCGTATTCGACACCACGCCCTCCAGCGCGCGCAGCAGCAAGAGCACGGTAGCGCCGTAAAGTGGTATACGGGCGCATGCGCCGGCTCGTAGTTTGAGAAGGCAGTTGCGGTGGTATTGTCACGCGTGGGCGAGGCCCACCCTCACCCTTTGCCCAGAGCGGCAAAGGCCTCTCCCTCAATGGAGAGGAGGTATGCGGCGCCATCCCGTAACCATTGTGCCCGGTTTGCACCCTCTTGTTTTCTCCCCCTCGACTCGGGAGATGTCGCAGCTCCGGGCGACAGAGAGGGTGGCCGGGGTGGCGCGGCGCCGGGATCCTCGCCCTGTGCCCTCGTAGTGGCGGGCTCTGCCCGCCTCCGATGGTCTAGAAAAACTCGTCCATCAAAATGTAAAACTCCACTTTCTCCGTCTCCGGCTTGCCGATGCCGTACTCCTCGCAAAACGCCAGCTCCGTCGCTTCACGATGGCCGAGATTATCCCGCAGGCTCCGTATCGCCAGCGCGATGTCCTGGTAGCGGTCCGCCACGCCGGCGCGGCCCAGGTCTATGAAGCCGGACACGGACTCACCTTCCAGAATCACGTTAGGGAGGCAATAGTCGCCATGCGTGAATACAAGGTCCTCGGTCGGCGGGCGCTTCGCCATGAGCTCATCGAATAGCGCAGATGCGCTCCTCCCAAGATACTCAGCCTCGAAATTGCTCTCATCCACCCTGCCCGCCATCACGTTGGCCCGGGCCGCCTCCATCCTGACGGCCAGCGTCATATCGAAGGGGCATGCGGCTATCGGCACCGAATGCACCTGCCGCAGCCCGGCCGCGAGCAGCCGCGCCAGTCGCACAGCATCCCCTTCTGACGACACGTGTACCGACGATGCTGCGACTCCCGGGATGGCCGAAGTGAGGAGATACGCGCCCTCCGGCGTCTCCACGTATGCTTCCACGCGCGGGGCCGCCAGCCTGCCCTCCAGCCACATTATCCGCTCCTTCTCGGCGCAAAGCTCTTCCGGGTCATCGCCCTTCACAAGCTTCAAAAACAGGCTCGGCCTGTGCTTGCCCTCGAAACGGAAGACGTCCGCCGTTGACCACCCGCCGGTGAAGTCCGAGCGCCTGTCATATCCGGACAGTCGCGACTTGATAGCCTCAGGCAGGGATGTTAGGTCAAAGGGCGATGCTCTTCTTCTGGCCAAAGCGGCAACCTTTTCCGGGGAATATGCCATTATGGCGGACAAGCCGCTCCCGGGTCAACTGGGGAGGTTGTTGCACAGTCGAACCTCTCGAACATTCCTTTACAGCAGCGCCCCCTGCGCCGCGAGCCGCCGCCGCAGGTCACTGCGGTCGATGTCCGCAGGCGCGACCGCCCCCGCGGCCGCCATGGCCGCGCCCACGCCAGCGCCCTCGCCGAGCGCCATCGCGGTCATGTTCACGCGGCTGGAGGCGAGCGCCTCCTGGTCCGCCGAGTGGCACCGTCCGGCCACTAGCAGGTTCTCCACCTTGCGGGGCAGCAGAGTGCCATACGAGATGTCGTACGCAGGCACGATCGTGTGCTTGTGGAAGCCGGAGGTGTCCGACGGGTGCCTATCCATGTACCACGAGCCCTTGGCCACGGCGTCCTCGTAGCGACGGGTGTGGAACACATCGTCCGCCGTCAGCGTGCGCTCGCCGACGATGCGCCGCGACTCCCGCGCGCCGATCACCGGGCCGCTCGTGACGAAGTAAGCGTTCGCGAACTCCGGAAGCCGCTCCTTCCAGATCGAGTACATCGTCCAGGCGTCCTCGCGCCCCTTGATCTCCGCGTCGCTCGTCTGCTGCGCTGAGGTGCTGTCGAACGCGACGCGCACCGCGTTGAACATTACCTCGCCCGGCCCCATCGGCGCGATCCCCGGCCCGGCGTACACACCCATCTCCCCGGCACGGTGCGCCTCTTCGATGACCTCGGCGCATCTCTTCGTCAGCGCGTACAGTTTGTCGGACGTGTTCGCGTTGTCGACGTTTCCCACCCGGAAGTGCAGGCTCCCCGGCTGGCGGACCGCCGCCATCTCGTACGGTGCGCCCGCCCAGGCTGCCACGTCTGCGTCGCCGGTGCAGTCTACAACCACCTTCGGGCGCACGGCCGTCAGCCCGTCTTTGTTCCCAAGGACGACGTGGTGAATGCGGCCGCCTCGCGAGACCACATCCACGACCTTTGTGTGGTAGAGCACGCGCGCGCCGGACTCCCTGATGAGCCTGTCTGCGACCAGCTTGAACCGGTCCACGTTCCCGGTGCGTATCGGCAGCTTGCCGGGGTGCTTGTCCAGCTTCTCCTGGTCGGTCAGCGGCTCAAAGATTTTGCGCGACTTCAGCGGCAGTGTGATTTTCCCCAGGCGCTCCAGTATCTCAAGCACAACGCCGCCAACAACCACCTCGCCCGTCGTCATGTCGCACAGGCCGTCGGTCGCGTTGGAGGTGATCGCCGTCATGAACCCGCCGGCGAATCCGCATTGCTCGACCGCCAGCACGCTCGCGCCCAGGCGCGCCGCACCCACCGCCGCACCGGTCCCTGCGCACCCCACCCCGCAGACAAGCACGTCCACATCGGCAATGACGTTGAGTGAGCGGGAGTAGGAGATTTGCATGGGTATGGCACCAGCATGAGTTTGTGGCGAATGATATCAGGCGCGCGGCGAGGCGACGAGCATCGGGGTCCCCAGGAGGCGACTTCTCGCGCTCTATGCGTCTCATGCCCGCCTTCTGCTACGATGGCGCCCAGACCTGCCCCAGGAGTGGCCACCATGGTCTCCGTGAACATCGGCCGCATAGAAGAGCGCACGCAGGAGATCGGGCGGCGGCTGTACGGGCTCCTCCGGGAGCAAAGGTCCGCGCCGAGCGACCGCGTGCAGGACTGGCTCATGGTGCGTCTTATGGAGCAGCCCGAGCTGCGAACGCGTATGCTCCGTTTCGTGGACGTGATGGCCGGCCTGCCGGAGGGGGCACGGCGCGCCAGGTGGCCGCCCTGCTGCGGGAGTACTTCGCGGACGAGGCGGACCGGCTACCGGAGCTCTTGAAGCTCCCCATCGCCGCGGTAAGGTCGGACTTCCTGCCCGAAGAGGTCCGCGCGACCCTTGTGCGCCGCTCGATGCTGATGATCGCATACCGCTTCATCGTTGACCCGAGCGAGCGCAGCATCGATAACGTCCTCCGCAGACTGGAGCACTTCAACCGCTACCCCAGCTTCGACCTCCTTGGCGAGGCGGTCCTGAGCGCGCCGGAGGCGGACGCTTACCGCAAGGGATCCCTGGAGCTGCTGGACCGGCTTGGCCGCCACCGCATGGCGCGGCAGCGCACGCCCGGCGGCAGGCCCGCGCTCGAGGTATCCATCAAGCTCACCGCGCTGACCGCACAGTTCAACCCGGAGGCGCCGGAAGCCACAATAGACCGCGTTCGCGGCCCGTTCGCCCAGATCTGTGACGCTGCCCGCTCGCGGGGCATCGGCGTAACCGTGGACGCCGAGCAATTCATGTACCGTGAGCTCATCTGGGAGATCATCCGGGACGCGGCCGGTCCCGGCGGGCCCTTCGCTGAATGGCCGGACCTGGGGATGGTTGTGCAGGCGTACCTCCGCCACTCCGAGGCCCACGCGCAGGACATCATCGAGTTCGGCCGCCGGCGCGGGACGCCGCTGCGAGTGCGGCTCGTGAAGGGCGCGTACTGGGACTACGAGTACATAGTCGCCGAGCAGCACTCATGGCCCGTGCCGGTCTACCTGGACAAAGCGGAGACGGACAGGAGCTTCGAGCGGATTGTCCGTCGCGTTCTCGAGGCCCACACCGCCGTTTCGCTCGCCGCGGGCAGCCACAACGTCCGCAGTCACGCGTACGCGGAGGCCGTCCGTGAAGCCCTCGGCCTGCCGGAACACACCGTGGAGCACCAGACGCTCTACCGCACGCTCGAGCACCTGAGCCGCGCCCTGCCCCTGATGGGCTGGAGCGCGCGCGACTACATCCCTTCCGGCGAGCGTATCCCCGGTATGGCGTACCTGGTGCGCCGCATCCTGGAGAACACGTCGCAGGCCGGCTTCCTGACTCAGCAGCGGCGCAGCGAAGACCCGGCGAAGCTCCTCAGCCCGCCGGCGCCTGCCGGGGAAGACGAGACCTACCGCCGCCCGCAGTACGCGACCGGTTTCCTTAACGACCCCGAGCCCCGCCTCTTCGACCACGACGAGCGGGCGCAGATGGACGAGGCGCTGGAGAGTACACGTGAACGGTGGGGGGCCGAGTATCCCCTGGTCTTCGGCGGCGAGTCCGTATCCGGGCATGAGTCGGTTGCCTCGCATAGCCCGTCGCACCCGGCGGAAGTGGTTGGACGGGTCCACTTCGCCGGCGCGCAGCAGGCCGACGCGGCGATAGCGATGGCAAACAAGGGCGCGCGTAAGTGGGCGGAGACCGCCCCATCCGAGCGCGCGAGCATCGGCCTGCGCGCCGCCGCCATCCTGCGTGAGCGCAGGCACGAGATCGCCGCCTGGGTCGTGCACGAGGGCGGCAGGACGCGATCGGAGGCGCTGGCGGATGTGGGCGAGGCGATCGACCATATCGAATGGAATGCGCGGGAGCTGTTACGCCAGGAAAAGACCGTTCGTGACGACTACCGCCCGCGCGGGGTCGTGGGCGTAATATCGCCCTGGAACTTCCCGATCGCCCTCCCGGCCAGGATGGTAAGCGCGGCGCTGATGGCCGGCAACGCCGTCATCCTCAAGCCATCCGAGCAGACGCCCATTGTCACGCAGAAGCTCGTGGAGGCGCTCCACCAGGCGGGGGCGCCCCGTGACGCCCTCATCCACCTGCCGGGCCGAGGGGAGACGGTGGGCAGGCGACTCGTGGACAGCCCGGACGTGGACATGATCGCTTTCACCGGCTCGAAAGCGGTGGGGGTGTCCATCTACAAGTCCGAGTCGGAGGTAAGCCTCGCCAGGGGCGGCATCAAGCGCACGATCACTGAGATGGGCGGCAAGAACCCGATCATCGTTTTCCCGGATGCGGACATGGACGAGGCGGTGGCGAGCATTTTGACATCCGCCTTCGGCCACGCCGGCCAGAAGTGCTCAGCCTGCTCGCGCGTAATCGTCCACCACACCGCCTACGGCAGGCTGGTCCTGCGCCTCATCCAGGCCGCGCGCAGCCTCGTGGTCGGCCCGGCGGACGACCCGGACACGTTCATTAACCCAATGATAGACGAGGAGGCGAAGGCCCGCGTCCTGCGCTACGGCGATATCGCGCGGCAGGAAGGCAATGTCCTTCTGGACATGCAGGCTGCGGGCCCCTCGGGGTCGCTGTGCGTCGGCCCGATGATCGTCCACATCGCCCCGGAGAAGGCGAGCACGTCGCGCATCATGCAGGAGGAGATCTTCGGGCCGGTGCTGGCCGTAACGCAGTTCAGCACAGAGCGCGACGCCACAGACCTTGCCAACAGCGTCCCGTATTCCCTCACGGCAGGCATCTTCTCCCGCAGCCCGGCCACGGTGAGACGGGTGACGCAGGAGCTTAACGCGGGCAACATCTACGTCAACCGGAAGATAACCGGCGCCAGGGTTGGCATAGAGCCATTCGGCGGCTTCAACTTCTCCGGCACCGGCCCCAAAGCCGGCGGCGAGGACTACCTGCTCGCCTTCATGACGCGCTCCGAATCCCTCAGGACCGGAGCTTCAACGTCTATCGACAGCTCCCACTCAGGCCAGGTGGGAAGCTCCGAAAACCGCCGGAACGGCGATTCCGCCTCTCTCTCCCCCCTTCCCTCTCAGGGAAGGGGGCCAGGGGGTTAGGTCTCTCCGCACCCTGGTCTCCCATAGGGCCGCAGGAGCGGGTCCGCGTCCTTCGAGAGGCCCTGGAACTGCTCAAGCGCCGTGAAGAAGACCTCAATGGCGCCATAAGTGCATGGCATCCCGGGAGACTGATCGACAGGCGCCGGACCAGGGAGGCCATGGAAGCCCTCGCCGCTAGCGTTACCGGCCAGTGGAAAGAGGTCGGCGAGGCCCGGCCCACCGTTAACGTACCCGGCCAGGACAACTTCATTGTCTGGACGCCGCGCGGGGGCGGGATAGTGATGGTCGACGAGGGGGCTTCCCCCGAGGCCCTTGCCGGTATGCTGTTCGGCACAATCGTCGCCGGCAATGGGGCCGTCGTTTGCGTCCCATCGCATCTACGCGCGCTCGCCGGGCTCCTGGTTGACGCCCTCCATGAGGCAGGCGTGTCGCAGTACGCCCTTTTCCTTGCGGAGGCCGACGCCACGCCGGATTCCCTCGCCGCCCTGCCCGTGCACTTCGCGGTCGCCGACCTGGGCGCGGAGGGCACGGCATCCCTTCACCGCGCCCTGAGCGTTACATCTGAAGACGGCGGCCAGCGCTGGCTCAAGGCGCTGGTCTCGATGTCCGACGGCACCCGCCCCGGCGAGCCCTGCTTCCTGTGGCGGCTGTGCCATGCGAAGACCGTCGCCGTCAGCACCCTCCGCCACGGCGCTGACCTGGATTTACTGTAGTCGGCTACCGGCTTTTTTGGAACGCCTTCCCGGTAGCCCGCCCCGATGCATCGGGGCCTGTCTTGCTCGCCGGTGATGCCTGCATGCAACGCGGGCCCCGATGCATCGGGGCGGCTACGTGAAGTCAAATCGCCCCGATACAACCGGGCCGCTGTCTTGCCGACGGCTCTCTGCTCACTGCCGACTGCCATCTGCTGACTGCCATCTGCCATCCTGCTATAATCGTCCGATAGAACTTCAAGCCGCGTGGAAGCCATGGCCGTCGACTACGCTGCCCTCAAAGTGGGCGACAGGATATCCGACCGCACGTACAGAATGGATGCCGCGTCCGTGGCGAAGTACGTGGATGCGGTCATGGACCGCTCGGGCATATTCGACCCGGGCGCGCAGGGCGCCGTTGTGCCTGCCATGGCTATCGCGGCGCTCAGCATGCGGGGCGTCGTGAACGACCTGGGCATCCCGGGCGGCACCGTGCACGTGGCGCAGGAGCTGGAGTTCCACATAGTCGCGCGCGTCGGCGAGACACTGGAGTGCAAGGCCAAGATCTTCCAGAACTCCACGCGCGTCGGCTGGCGCTTCCTCGTCGTTCGCCTCAGCGTGGAGGACGGCAGTGGCGAGCCGGTGATGACCGGCAAGAGCACGATAATGCTGCCGGTGTGACGGTCAACGGCCGCAGTGAGCAGCGGGTCCCGATTCACTAAGTTCATGCGGGGTCTTCGACAGTGAGCAGTCGGCCAGGCAAACAATCGAGTCCATGAACGAAGGCGATTCCCTCCCTACAATCGAAAAGCTGATTACCCAGGCGCAAATTCAGAAGTACGCCGAGGCTTCCGGCGACTTCAATCCCGTGCACATTGACATGGAGTTCGCGAAGACGACGCAGTTCGGCGGGACTATCGCGCACGGGATGATGATCGCTGCCGGCGTCTCCGAGATGATGTCTGTCGCCTTTGCGAAGAGCTGGCTGGAGAATGGCAGGCTCAAGCTCCGCTTCAAGGCCCCCGTGAGGCCCGGCGATAGCATCGCTACCTTCGGGACGGTAAAGGGCGTTAAGGTTAAGGTTACGGAGGGCGCGCGGGAGCTCACCTGTGCGGTCGGGATTCGCAAGCAGGACGGCGAGGAAGTAATAACCGGCGACGCGGTTGTGACGCTGCCGCAGGGCCGGTAACAGGAGTATTTCATGACGACGCCTCCAGGCATGGTGCGCATAGCTGTAGACGCGATGGGCGGCGACCACGGCCCCGCGGAGATCATCAAAGGTGCCGCACTGGCCGCCAAACAGGGCGGCGTGGCGGTCCTGCTAGTCGGCGACCCCGATAAGGTGCAGCCCGAGCTGCCCAAGTACGGCAAGCTGCCTATTATGCCGGTGCCTTCGGAGGGGATGATCGTCGAGGGCGAGCACCCTGCCCTTGCGCTGCGGCAGAAGCCGAAGGCGTCCATCCTTGTCGCCACCGGCGCCGTCAAGAAGGGCATGGCCGACGCCTGCGTCACGATGGGCTCCACGGGAGGCGCCATGGCCGCCGCGGCGGTCGTGCTCGGCATGTTCGAAGGCATAGAGCGGCCCGCCCTCGGCGGCCCGGTCATCGGCTTCGCGAACAAACAGGTGATCATAGACCTCGGCACCAACGTTGACTGCAAGCCCCAGCAGCTCCTCAGCTTCGCAGTCATCGGCAATGTCTTCGCCCGCACCTTCTGGGGCGTGGAGAAGCCTCGCATCGCCCTCCTTACGGTCGGCTCGGAGTCCGGCAAGGGCAACAAGCAGGTCAAGGAGACGGCAGAGCTCTTCCAGAAGAGCGGCCTGAACTTCACCGGCAACGTGGAGGGCAACGACCTCCCGTTCGGCAGGGCCGACGTTGTGGTCTGCGACGGCTTCGTCGGCAACATCGTCATGAAGTTGACCGAGGGCCTCGGCGAGGCTACCTCACACCTGCTCAAGGAGCGGCTGAAGGGCAAGATGGCGGAGGCGGACGCTGAGGCGATTGCCAAGGAGGTCTTCGACCTCCACAACGTTGTCGAGGTCAATGGCGGCGGCCCCCTGCTGGGCGTCAACGGCGTCAGCGTCGTCGGCCACGGCCGGGGCCGCGCAGACGCGGTCGCACGCGCCATCGGCATGGCGAAGAAGGCTGTGGATGTCGGCTTCGTCGCCAAGCTCAACACGGAGCTCGCCCAGGTGCGGGCGAACGTAGGGGTGTAATCTTGGTCAAGTCTGCTATCGAAGGAAAGGTAGCCCTTGTCACCGGGGCGTCCAAGGGCATCGGCCGCGGCTGCGCCATCCGGCTGGCGGAGATGGGCGTGAAGGTCGCCGTGAACTACAACTCCTCGCCGAAAGCGGCCGAAGAGGCAGTGGAGACGATCAAGGGCATCGGCGGCGAGGCATTCGCCGTCCAGGCCGACGTTTCGAAGGTCGAGCAGGTCAACGCAATGGTGGACCGCGTGCAGAAGGACTGGGGCGCTGTCGATATCCTCGTAAACAACGCGGGCATCATCGACGACGGCCTCCTCATCCGCATGACGGACGAGCAGTGGCGGCGCGTCATTGGCACCAACCTGGACGGCACCTTCTACTGCTCCCGCGCAGTCATCCGCAAGATGCTCAGCAAGCGCTGGGGCCGCATAATCAACATCGCCTCTGTGGTGGGCCTCCGCGGCAACCCGGGCCAGACTAACTACACCGCCTCCAAGGCAGGTATCATCGGCTTCACGAAGGCGCTCGCCAAAGAGGTCGCCACCCGCAACATCACGGTCAACTGCGTTACCCCCGGTTACCTTGAGACCGAGACCACCTCTGTGCTTACGGAGGCCCAGCGAAGCCACTGGCTTAGCGTCATCCCTCAGTGCCACTTCGGCGAGATCGACGATATAGCCTACCTGGTGTGCTACCTGGCCGATGAGAAGGCCAAGTATATGACCGGGCAGATCATCAGCGTCGACGGCGGCATGGCGGTATAGCTGTCGTGACGACCGACAAGAGCCTCCAGATTATCGATTCCTTCTGGGCCGAGACCTTTGGCTGCTCGATTGAGGTCCTGCGCCGCAGCGGCGTGGATGTTGTGCCCCGCACGAAAATCAGGGACCGTCGCGACGTCTTTGTCCTGGGGGCGGGCCAGGCGTACGTGGTAACTGCGCGCGAGGATGTGTTTGATGACGTGCGCAGCGCGGTGACTGCCCCTGGCCTTGCGCAGGCAACCCTGCTGGAGGTCTCCTTCTGGGAAGGGGTGCTTGGTAGCAGGATCGACCAGGCGGTAGGTCCCACGTGGCTTGCCTATGCGGACACCAGCGACTTTTACCCGGCAGACACGTCGTCAGTGGCGCAGCTCCGCCCGTCGGACGGCTACGCGCTTGGGGCCCTCAAAAACGCGTGCTCGAAAGTGGACTGGGAGAGCGGCAACATCGATCTTGTGAAGCAGCCGACGTTCGGCTACTACCTGGGCGACAGCCTCGTCGCCGTGGCGGGCTACGAGGTGTGGGCCGGCAAGATTGGCCACATCGGCGTAGTCACCCATCCGCAGCTCCGTGGGAAGGGCTTTGGGAAGACGACCGTCAGCGCGGCCGCGGAGCACGGCCTCAAGGCCGGCCTTGTGATGCAGTACCAGACGATGGGCTCCAACCAGCCGTCGAAGGGCATCGCCCGGTCCCTCGGGTTCCGCAGGTACGGCCGGACCGTCTCGGTGAGGCTCAAGGGGCGGTAAGGTTACCCCTATCAACAGGCGGCAACTCTCTGTGTTCGAGCGTCTTTTCTTAGCCGCTATCTTCTTGACAGACTCTTCGGCGGGTAGGTTCTCCGGCATGGTTCCGCCGAGCTTGCCAATAGTTTTCCGGACCTCTTCTCCAACTCTGCGATGGGTTTCGCGGGCCTCAATCTCACCCTGCACATTCTTCCTTGCGATCTGTGCTTCGGCCTGGGTTATCCGGAACTCGTTTGCTGCTAACTCCGCTCGTCCCGCGCGGTCTAGCAAGTCCTCCTTGGGCGCAATTCCCTTCTTAGCCTTAATGTCGCCGAGCCCCATTCCGTACAACCCGCGATATCCGGCGTCATGGAACATGGCATAATTCTGCACTCCGGCTTTCTTCGCTGCGCTGTTTAGATACTTGTTCGCGTCTTTGACACGGTCTCTCAAAGCCATGCGGCGGTCCTCGTCGGACTGCTGGTCAGCAATTTCCTGTCTCCGGGTTTGCACAGCAAAATAGGTCTGGGCTATGGAAATCTGAGGCTTACTGGGGTCTCCATTCATTGCAATCAAGTAACATGCATAGCGCGAAAGGAAGACGTCACGAAGAGGCCTTTTCGCTCCGCTGCCTATCTCGACCATTTTGGTAGTGTCAACAAAATGGTGTTTGGCATCCACGCCCGAGCTTTCGCACGCCATGCGCGCCTTCGCGAGAACGTCTTCAAAGTTACGCCACTCGCCATAGCCGAGCAGAAGCTGAAGATCGCGAGCTCTCCAGAACTCCGCACCGCCCTCAGAAACTTGCCTGGTCTCTTCGATCCTCGCTATTGTGTGTGGCGCATCCATTAGCATGCTCCTCGTGCGGCAGAGGCTTATCTCCTACGTCTCGTCGATGAAGCCCGGAGGCGCGTCTACCTGGTGGGTCATCGTCGGCTTGGGCTGGTACTTGGGGCCCTCGTACACCTTGCCGGCGTAGATGATCACCTGCGGCAGGATGCGCTCCTTGCCTACCCTCTTCTCGTGCAGCACGTCCAGGTACGTGAACTTGCCCTTTGCCACTTCGCTGATAGTCACGTCCGCTATGGTGCCGGGATTGAGGGTGCCGAAGACGCCCTCCTTGCGGATTGCCCTCGCGGGTGTGGAGGTGGACATCTCGATCACCTCTTCCAGCGAGAGGCCGAGGGCCAGGAACTTGGACATGGTGGTCGGCATGTCGAAGGTGGGGCCGTCCAGGTTGCGGGCGTGGATGTCCGTGCTGATCGTGGAGGGCTTGAGGCCGGCCTCAAGGCACTTCTCCATAGCCCTGAATGCGAAGCCGCGCGCGCCGTGGCCGACGTCCAGGTACACTCCCCGCTCAACTGCGTCCCAGACGGCGGGCCATATCTCGCCCTTGTGGTTCCACAGCGGATACCGGAACGACGCGTGGAAGGTGTGGGTCAGGATGTCGCCGGGATTCATGTAGTCCAGCAGGTGCGGGATCGGCGCGCCGTACGCCTCCGCCATCAGGATGCCGCCGCCGAAGTCCGCCGACTCGCGGGCGAGGGGAAGGGTCAAAAGGTGCTGCGAGTGGTGGTACTTCATGCCGATGAGCACGTCGCTGTACCTCTTGATCATCGCGGAGGCCTCGGCTACCGTGGACGGGTTCGGGCCGTGCGGGTCCGGCATACGCGTCAGGGCGAAAATGCGCGTCTTGGCGGACGCCATATCCGTCTCCCAGTACTGCGGGAACTCCTTCGGCGTGGCGGTGCCGGCGTCCAGCACCGTCGTGCAGCCGTAGGCCATGCTGGTGGCGTCGGCGGGCACGCTCAGCTTGATTGCCTGGTTCTCGGTGTCCTTCGGACCGGTGGTGTAGTTGTGGGTGTGAAGGTCGATAAAGCCGGCCGTAACGATCTTCGTCGCGGCGCCTATGACGGTCTTTGCCTCAAGTACAGGCAGGTTGGGCCCGACCGCCGCGATCTTATCGCCCACGATCGCCACGTCCGTGATGCCGTTGATATTCTGGGTGGAGTCTATGACTCTACCGCCCTTGATGAGCAGGTCCCACTTCATGTAAAGCTCTCCAAATGGTAGTTCTAGTAGGCAGCATTTTAGCATAAATCATGCGACTATTATTATGTCACCTTCTTGCGGTAAAACGGCAGAAGTGACATTGAATTTACGCCCCTCGCGTAGGTAAGCCACAATTCGCAAGCGTCCACCGATACTATACGCAGCCCGGAGTTGTGCCTATCGGGATATCCGTTGGGGTGTTCATAGACTTGCCGTAGAGTTGCTATCGGTATTAGAAAGTAGTCTTCGGGGTCGCCGCAAATCCACAACTCGAAGTCCGCGGATAGGCTGTTACTGTTGATATTGGATTTAAGCCGACAACTATTTTTGTATGGTGAACAAAATCGAACATGCACTCTGTAAGTCCCAACTTGATAGTTGGATCTTCCTGCGGGACTGAAGTCTCTGCCATCCGCAATCCACTCGATGACACTTTCTTTTGCGCCTATGTTGTTAAGCTGAAAGGCAGACATGACAATCTCCCTCCTTAGTATTCAATCCAGCGCATCCGCCAATGTGATGAAGTCCGTGGTCTCTATGTCCGGCTGGTACGGCGACTCCTCGTACGGCAGTCTGTACCGGTTGACGTACGCCCATCGATAGCCGCAAGCCCGCGCGCCTATGATATCGAAAGCGTGCGCGGCGACCATCATGATCTCATGCGGCTCCTTGCCAATCACCATCGCGCCGGTGCGGTAGACGGCCGGGTGCGGCTTGAACACTCCCGCTTTCTGCACAGAGATGAGCGCGTCCAGCTCACACGGAATCCTGTTCGCCGCGAGGTGCTCCAGGTACGCTTGCTCCCCATTGGACAGCGCGACGAGCTTGTAGCGCTTCTTGAGCCGCCGCATCCCCTCGGAAACGTCCTTATAAGGCGATAGCCGCTGCCATGCCTGCATAAGCTCTCGTACCTCGTCGTCCGTGAAAGCGATGCCGTTCAGCCGCAGGGTATAAACCAGCGCTTTCCGGCACGTCTCTAAATAGCCGCTGTGGCCGAGCTGCATCATAGAGTCCTGGTACTGCTCAATGCGTTGCCGCCCGCGCCACTGGTCGAAGAAGGTCTCCGCGCTCACGGCGGCCTTCTTCGCCTATAGGAACTGCCGCGTAGGCGGCGTCATGCTGCCGGTAAGGTCCAGCACTGTGCCGAAAATGTCAAAGGCGAGCGTGTTAACGCGGGACAGATCGGATGTTGTCATGCGGTTACCTGAGAGGATCGTGAATTGTTATGTCCATTTTACGGTCACAATCCCCGCACCCACTCGATCTGCCTTTCCAATCCCTCCACCGGCCCGAACGTCTCCAGCAATATCGTTGCGTCCATGCCACGGATTGAGCGGTGGAATGGGCGGGGCAATGTGCCGGTGCCGAGGTCTCCGTGGGTGTCTGCACGGCCGCGGGGGTCGTACAGGAAGTTGTCGCTCCAGTGGACGTGGCGGACTTTGGGGGCGAGGTCTAGGAATTTCATCAGCTCCCGTTCGCGGTGCTCTGTCGGGAAGCGCTGAACGTATGTGCAGGCGTGGCTGGCGTCCAGCGTGAGGCCAACGTTGGATTTCCCGATGTCGTCGTACGCCTGCGAGAGATCGTCAGGTGTGACGCCGAAGAACTGGTACGCCTGCTTTGACCAGTCTACCTGGTCGCCGGTGGTCTCCGGCGCGATGCCGGTCCACTCCAGCCCCTGATTTTCGATCACTATCTCCACGGCGTACTTCGCCGCGTAGTCTGCGATCTGCCGGTAGCCGTCTATCATGCGGGCGTAGTCGCCGTAGGTGACGCGCGGCGGGTCCGCGTCGCGCCACACCATCGCGTTGAAGTGGATGCTTACCTGTTTCAGCTTCGGGAAGTCGCGCACCATGTCTATGTAGTCCATGACCGCCCGGATGCATAGCTTCCGGTAGGCGTCGTCCGTTGCGCCGACGTTGAGGCCCAGGCCATCGATGGACGTAGGGCCGTGGGCGCTGATCATGATGTCGCGATACGGGAGCATCCGGTCGCGGGTGCTGTGTATCTCGCCCTCGACAGCTAGGCCGAGGCGCTGGAGTGCTTCGAGGGGGTAGTGCATCATGCCGGAGAGCGGCGGACGGCGGAGATTCTGAAAGGTTGCCTGGCGCATCTCACCCTCTCTGTCGCGACATCTCTCCCATCAAGGGAGAGACAAAGCAATGAACAGCCGACAGCCGCCCTCACCGGTCCGCAAGCCCGGAGCCGGGAGAGGAACACAGCCGCTAAAGCCCTGCGATGAACTCCATCTGCTTTTCGGTTTCTTCGACGGTGCCGAAGGTCTCCATCAAGACGGTGGCGTCCAGCGCCTTAACGGCTTTGTGGAACGCGCGGGGCAGCTCGCCTACCCCGAGGAGCTGGTGGGCGTCAGTGAGGCCCGCCGGGCCGGTCAGAGAGCTATCGCTCCAGTGGACGTGGCGGATTAGGTCTGGCCGCGCAAGGAAGGAGAAGAGGACCTTCTCACGCTCGGCCGCCGGGAAGGTGCGGGCGTAGGTCGTCGCGTGGCTGGTGTCCAGGCAAAGCCCGACGTTGGGCATGTTGATATCCAGGGCGATCTTGACCCACTCCTCAGGCGATGTGCCGAAGTAGCGGTTCTGCTTGCTCCAGTCCACCTTCATGCCGTCCGTGTTCGGCGGCAGGAGAGCCCAGTAGCGCGCGTGGTTCTCAAGCGTAAGCTCCAGCTTGCGCTTCGCGGCGTGGGCACCTATTTCCTTGAGCGCGTCGATAAGGCGGCTATACTCGCCGCGGTTGCCGCGAGTCTGCTCCTTCATCTCTCGCTTACCGATCAGCGAGGGGTGCGGCACGCCGTTCCACTGCTCCGGGCTGAAGTGGATGTTGACCTTCTTCACATGCGGGAAGTCGCGCATCATATCCAGGTAGTCGGTCGTATCCTTGATCGACATGCGACGCCACTCGTCGTCGGTGGCGGCGTAGTTCATCCGCAGCTCCTGCATCTCGGTCGGCCCGTGGGCGCTGACCATGACCTCCTTGTACGCGAGCATCTCCTCGCGCGGGCTGTGCATGTAGCCTTCCACGCCGGCCAGGCCAAGGCGCTTTACGTCTGCAACAGGGAGCTGTTGCATGCCGATTAGAGGGTGCCTTGTAGTTGTCTTGGGCATTGGAGATTCCTCTACAGTTTGGAAATGTAATCGAGCTCTTCTTCCAGCGACTCCACCGATTCGAAGTGCTCCAGGAGGAGCGTGGCGTTGAGCGACTTAACCTTCTTGTGAAACTCTCTTGGCAAGCTGCCTTTGCCGAGGAGGACGTGGTGGCCCTTACGGCCGCGCTTATCCATGAGGTAGTTATCGTTCCAGTGCACGTGCGTGATGAGGTGCGATTGGGCCATGTACGCCATTGCGATCGCGGGGCGCTTCTCGGCGTCGAACAGGGCGGCGTAGGTGCACAGGTGGCTGCCGTCCAGGCACAGGCGCACGTTGGGGCGGTTGACGTCCTCGCATACCTTGATCCAGGCCTCCGGCGCGACCCCGAATACGTGGTTGCGCTGCGTCCAGTCCACCTCCCACGCCTCCGTCGTCTCCGGGATGTCCGTCCACTTCAGCGTATCGTTCTCCAGCACCACCTCGATCCCGAACTTCACGGCGAACGCTCCCACCTGCCGGATGCCGTCGATAAGCAGCCCGTACTCGCCGACGTGACCGCGCGGCTGCTCGACGTGGAAGTACCGCTGCGTATGGCAGTGGAGGACGACCTGACGGAGGTTAGGGAAATGCCGCACCTTGTCGATGTAGGCGGTGATTGCGTCGATGGAGAACTGGCGGAACTCGCTGTCCGCTGCGGAGATGTTGTACCGGTACTCGCCGCTGGGCCCGTTGGGGATGTGGGCGCTGATGATCAGGTCTTGGAAAGCGGTCGTCTTCTCCGGGCTCAGGTCGGTCTTCACCTCGGTCTTGAGGCCGAGGCGGCGGAGGGTATCGGCTCCGGCCGTCATCGGAGCGGATATGGCGTACTTAGTGCCGACGTTTCTCACAGAGGCGCCTTTAAAGGCTATTTATGAATTCCAGCTCCCCTTCGAGCTCTTCAATGGAGTAGAAGTGCTCTATGAGCAGCCACGCGTCCAGGCTCTTGATCGTGCGGTGGAGCTCAATGGGCGTCGTCCCATTGTTGAGGACGGTGTGGTTGTCCACCCTGCCCTTCGGGTCGTACAGATAGTTATCGTTCCAGTGGACGTGGCGGATCAGGTCCGGCCGCTTCACGAACTCTAGAATTTTATCCTTGCGCTGCTCGGCCGGGAACATGTGCGAGTAGGTGCAGGCGTGGCTGGAGTCCAGGCAGAGCCCCACGTTCGAAAGGTTAATGTCCAGCGCCGCCTGTATCCACTCGTCCGGCGAGTTGCCGAAACAGGCGTTGCGGTACGTCCAGTCGAACTTGTGCGCCTCCTCTGCGTCGGGGATTCCGACGTAGTACGAGTTGTTATTCTCCAGCACCATTTCGAGGCCGTGCTTTGCACAGTGGCGGCCGATCTGGCGGAAGCCGTCCACAAGGCGGTCGTATGTCCCTTGCTTGCCGCGCGTTTGCGTGGCGTCGCTCCACTGGCGGGGCGAGAAGTGGACGTTGATCATCCGCACCTTCGGGAACTGCCGGGCGCGTTCTACGTAGTCGATGATGTGCTCGATGGACTCCTTGCGGTAATGGTCGTCCACGGCGGCGATGTTCAGGCGCAGGCCGCCCTTCGTGCCGGGCGCGTGGGCGCTGTACATCACCTCGGAGAGGTGGGCGACGTCCTTGAGATCATCGGACATCGCGGCCTCGGTGATTAGGCCGAGCCGCCTGAGGTTGTCCAGCCCGGCCTTGGTCGTGACGCCGAGCGGGTGCTTGAGCTGGTTGTATTTCTTCGAAATGGCTGGTGCTCCTGAAAACGTTATCGCTTCGTCGCCTTCCCCAACCCTAACTGCTCCACTGCCTTCTTTATGACCTCGCGCTGGCCGGGCCTGAGCGGCGCGAGCGGTGGGCGCGGGTCTCCGCAGTCCATGCCTATGAGATCGCTCACCATCGCCTTCATCCCCGCCAGGTACTCCACCTGCAAGAGGATGTCAAACGTCTCGGTCGCCTTCTTCTGTGCCGCGACCGCGCGGGCGATGTCGCCTGCCTCGTATGCCCTCTTTATCTCCACCCACATCTGCGGCGCGATACCGAGCGGCCCGTCCACACATCCCGTTCCGCCTATCGTGAGCGAGGGGAGGTAGAGGCGGAAGTCGCCGATCAGCGTGGAGAGGCCCATTTTCGCCTAGTCGACCATCGCGCCGTAGTCCATGGAGGCGTGCTTAAGGCCTACGAGCTGCGGGACCTTCTCCTTTATCTTCGCCATCAGCGCGGGCGTAATCTCGATGCCCGTCGCGATGGGAAGGTTGTACACGAAGAGCGGCAGGTTTGCGGCCGCGCCGACGACGCGGTAGTACTCGACGACGGCGTCGTGGCCGGGGTTGAAGAAGTGCGGCGGGAGCGCGCAGATGGCCTCCACGCCCGCCTTCGCGGCGTTCTCCGCGTTCTTCGCCGCGCGCGCCGTCGTGGCCGCGCCTACCTGCATGATGACCGTGGTGCGGCCCTTGTTCTGGTCCGCGGAAATCTCCGCAATGCGCCTGTTCTCCTCGTCCGTCAGGTATACGCTCTCGCCGGTGCCGCCGGCCGTCCAGAAGCCGTCGACTCCCGCGCGGATGTTCATCTCCATAACGGCGCGGAAAGCCTCTTCGTTGACCTTGCCGTCCTTCCTGCTCATCGGCGTGATGGCCGCCGGGAAGACACCCTTGTAATGCTTCACGTCATGCCTCACATTCCGGCGCGGGTCTCCCGCGCCGCCGACATTGTACCACCGGGAATTGCCGTTCGCCCTGTCTAAAAACATGTAGCCGCACAGCATTCTGTGCGGCTACATAGTCACGACCTGGCGGTCCAGTCTACTTCTTGGCCGCGGCGGCCGTCTTGAGGGTGCGCTTGAAGTCGTGCTTGCCTGCGCCGGTGATGCCCCACTCCTCGCAGACCTTGTTGATGGCCTTGCGGTTCTCAGCCGACATGGGGAGGACCGGCCGGCGCGGGTTGCCGCACTCGATGCCGGTGCGCTCGCTGATCATCGCCTTCATCGAGCCCATGTATCCGTACTTGAGGATGAGGTTGAACAGGTCGTTGGCCTTACGCTGGGCGGCGACGCCGCGCTTCAGATCGCCGGCCTTCCAGGCGTTCCAGATCTCCATCCACAACTCCGGCGCGACGGACGGGGGGCCGTCCACGGTGCCGGACGCGCCCACGGTCAGCGCCGGGAAGAGGAGCATGCCGGAGCCGGTCAGGACCTTCAGCCCCATCTCCGAGAACCAGATCATGTTGTTGAAGTTCAGGGCTGAGTGCTTGAGGCCGACCATCTGCGGGACCTTGTCCTGCAGCTTCTTCATGAGGTCGACGGTGATCTCGATCTGGGTGGCCTGAGGCAGGTTGTAGACCATGAGGGGCAGGTTGGTCGCCGCGCCGATCGCGCGGTAGTGCTCGACGACCGCATCGTCGCCCGGGCGGACGAAGAAAGGCGGTACAGCGCAGAGCGCCTCCACGCCGGCCTTGGCCGCGTTCTCGGCATTCTTGACTGCTCTGTCGGTCGTTATCGCCCCCACGTGCATGATGATGGTGGAGCGGCCCTTGTTCTGGTCCGCCGCAATCTTCGCGATGCGCGTGTTCTCCTCGTCCGTGAGCATCACGCTCTCGCCGGTGCCGCCTGCAGTCCAGAATCCGTGGATGCCGCAGCGGATGTTGTCCTCCAGCATCGCGCGGAACGCCTCTTCGTGGACCTCACCCTTCTCCGTCATGGGGGTGATGATCGCCGGATAAATGCCTTCAAATGTGGGCTTGTTGGCCATCGAGATATCTCCTGAATGTTGAACTATTTGTGTTCGATGGCCATTGTATCACGGAGGGGTAAGGGGCTCGCCCACTACCGTTTCGAGGGGCCGGAGACTCTTGCGCGGCGTGTCGTCCACACGAACGTCAACACGAGCGCCATTGCCAGAGCGGCCAACGACGGCAGAGTTGCGGCCGGCACCGACGGCATCGGTGCGAATGTCGCCGTCGCCGTGAGCGGGCCGTCGATTACAAGGTTGCACGGGCCGGTCCCGCTGCCCGCGCACGCGCCCCCCATCCTACAAAACTGTAGCCTGGCGCAGGAGTGGCGACCAGCGTGACGGGTGTTGTCGTTGCATATTCCTCGTAGCAGTCGCCCAGGCAGAATATCCCGTCCGGCGTGCTGATAACATCGCCGTAGCCGGTCCCCAGGACCTGAACGGTCAGGCTAAAAACTCGAGACCTCGCAGTCAGAATGCTCTGTACGCCGGGAATCGAGGTCTGTACCGGCGGATTCATTGCGGGGCCAAGGGCCGGAACCAGGACTTGCTCAACCTCACGAATTGACGCTTCCGACGGCGCCAGAGCCAACCCGTAAAGAGTCGGCGTTAACGGCGAATCCGCGTAGTCGATGTTCGCGACGCCCGGCGCAACAGCTCCCTGCGACAGGCGAGCGACGGTTAGCGTGTGCGTAGGGACAAGGTAACTTCCTGGGCCGGTAGACTGGGATATCGGGCTGGAGGTGATCGACCGGGACCGCAGGACGTTCTCCATCCTGTCGGTGACGCTCACCAGCGCCGGGGCGGGCTTGGTTTGCGCCAGGCCGGACACACTCCTAGCGGCCAGTTGCTGCGTCAGAATTTCCAGGCTGCCGAGATGCGGGACTGCAGGCCGGCCGCTATAGCTTACACGCCTTGATACCGATTTCGTGAACGGATGGGCGGCCTGCTGGACAATCGCGGGACGGCCGTCGGCCTCTGTATGCAGGTATCGCTGCTTGGCCAGCTCGGCCACTGCGGGCTTGATTGGGAGGCCCCTTACGTTGAATGGGAGCAGCGCTCTGCCCTCTACCAGGGCCGCCGTCCGAGGCGTCATGCTCTCACCCCGTACAACGTGGGGGACTATTGCCCGGGAGGGCGCTATGTCCGTGATGGCGGTCGCCATTGCGGCAGGGGTGGAAGATGCGACAACCGTGGAGGCAGGGGTAACGGCGGTCGACGCCGTTGTCGCGCCGGACGATGTCGGTACTGAGCCGCTTGGCTCGACCCTCACCGTATTGTAGTGAGGCCCCACTGTGGCTATTGCCGGGGACACGGCGTTCGACTGAGTACCCGTGACGCTTGAGGCCGGAACAGAAGAGGTCCCAAGCCGCCCTACCGTATTCAGGACTCGCCCGGTCGTTGAACCGGCGGGCGATACATTTACGGAGGCCGCCCCTGTGCTCGACGATGGCGACGCGGACGATACATCGGGCGCAGGCATGGTGAACGCCGGCCCGCTGATAGGCCCGCTGATAGGGCTCAACACGGTCTTCCACGGGAGGTAGGATGCGAGCACAAGTCCCGCGCCGGAGACCAGCGCTATGAGGGAAAGCGCACCCGCCGCCGCTCGCGCGAAACGGGACGTTCGCACTCTTTTGTTACCGTCCGAGTATCTGTTCATCGTTCCCCGGCCGCCCTTAATTCAAGCTATAGCCCAATTACAGAGCCTTCACGGAAGCGCTCAAATTAATGGCTAGAAAATCCAGGGCCAGGGTACGTCAATTCGCTGGATCTTGCTCTTGCCGGAGTTGCCCTGGGCCGAGACCGGTATCCAGATCTCCGTCTCCGAGACTCTCAGGAACCCGGTGGTATAGTTCCCCCCAGTGTCGAACGCGGTCTTGGAGTTCGTCTTTGTGTTGAAATAAACAATGGTTGGGACGTCTCTAGGCGTCCAGGCGATGGAGCTGATAACGTCTGAGGCGGTGATATCAAGAAGTTTGTATCCGCTGTAACTGTACTCAAGGAGCTGGTTGGTGAGGGGGTCCAGGCGCATCAATCTGGTAGCACCATTACTCTCTCCCGGCAGGCCATAGTTCTGTTCACCCGTAGGGTGGCGCGTCCAAACTGACAGGAACCAGGGCCGCCCGTCGGAGTCAACCACCGCGATCTTTCTGTAATGGCCTTTGGCAACATCGATCTCATGCATTCCGTACCCGTACAAATCCTCGTAGTAGCCGATCGGTTGCACCTTGATGTTCGGGTTGGTAGTGGGCGCCACGGTCCAGCGGGTAACCTTATTCGATGTGGTATCGAGGCTGGCAACGTGCAGTGTCGTGTCTCTCACGTGACCGGAGAACCAGACGGTTGTGCCGTTTACAACAATAACGGCCGCGTTCGCGGTGGTTGCATTGGGGACAGGCCACAGGGTCAGGTTATTGGTCCAGCGGTTCAGCCTCCCGATCTGAGAGTCCACCCCATCGATAGCGGAGGGCAAGGAGAACCAGATGTTCCCGTAGCTGTCGCGACCGTAGAACTTGATCAGGTGGGGCTCACCGGCGCAGCACATGGTAGTGGCAAGTGTCCACTCGGTAATGGCGTTCGTATCCGGGTTCAACCGGCCTACCTTTGCGCCGGCCAGCGTCACATACCAGGGGTTGCCCGAGCCGTCAACCCAGAAGAGATTCGCGTCACCGCCTGCTGTGGGGATCTGCCATCGGGTGAAGGTGTCTTTCTCCGGGTCCAGGGCGCCGATTATGTTGAGAAAAGGCTCGGTGAAGTAGAGTTTCCCACCGAAGCCAATGGCCATTGAACCGCCGAGGGTGTCGTTGGTCGGCCATTCGACGAGGTTGTTTGTCGCCAGGTCAAGCTGCCCTATTCTGCCCCGGTCCACTGACGGGTCCGATATAATTATGGACTCCGCGAAACACAGCTTCTGATTGGGCGCGTCCTTCACGAGGGCGTATGGGGTGTAGCTGAAGGAGTGAGGCAAGTTCCACTCAGTTGCGGTAGCGGAGCCTGCCAGGGCCTGGTAAGCGGGAAATGCGGAAAGGGCGACTGCCGAGACAACTGCAAGAGGCAGCAGGGCGTTGCGCCGCCGCGTTGCCAGAGCTACCACCATCAGCGCGCCGCCAATGGCGACGATGACTGCAACCGGTAACGCAGGACCATCGGAGCTCTCCGGCAGGCCGAAGGAAATCGGCGCCATGCCCGTGCTACGGGACGCCGTGGTGACTGCAGGCTCGACATTGAGGTACACAGGGGGCGCCCCGGCATCGATGGGGCTGATTGAAACGTCGATGTGGGCGGCAGTCTCTGCCGGCTGACCGGAGGCTGCGCCTTGCTGCAGGGCGTCAGCGGGGACGGCGTTCGCCGTCCACGCAAACATGCCGGCCACTGCTATCGCAATCAACGCCACCGCCGCCCCCAGCCACCCCGCCACCCGCGTGCTCGCCGGGAACCTGACGTACCTCATTTGTCGAACTCCTTCGGAATTTTATCCGCTTGACTATCTATTTCCTGGACCTGTGTGAGAATACGAGCAGCGTCAGCGACAGGCCGCCGATGCCTGCCAGAGATGCGCCCAATAGAAACATCGCCCACCGCGACCGGGCGGAGGCCGTCTCGTCCGACGGAGAAACGGTGGAGGAGACAGGGCGGATGCTGCTCTCTGCCTGGTCAGCGGTCGTCTCGAGCGGGGCCAGCGTGATTGTCTGGCCCTGGATCGTATTCTGCCCTACCGCAGGTTGCGGGCTGTTAGGCGGCGACTGCGCTGCTGCAGAGCCCGTCATGACGGCCGCGAATATCAAAGCCAAAAAGGGTGCTGCCAGATTTAGCCGGGCTCTAATGCGGCGAACTGATCGAGCACTCGTCTTTTTAAGGAAATGATTCGGCATGCGGGCTTGGGAAATCGTCATCACAACCGAGATTACGAGGTGTTGTTACCGAATTCGTCAATGCCTGTAGGTGCGCCATGCGCGATCTAGTGAGGGCCGGAGCGCCGTAGATGAAGACGCCATACAAGATACTTGCGGTGGTGCTGGGCGCGGTTGTGATCTATTTCCTGACGCTCAACCTGTGCGACAGCCAGCGTACGATGCGCGCGTCGGCGTGCCTTGAGATGGGGCTGTGCGACTACGACCCGAATGCGCCCTGCTGGTCCATCTTCAAGCACAATTTCGACCGGGTGGCGGACTGAGAAGTGTAGATCCGACCCGCCCTAGCCGAGGAGAACCCACGCGGCGGCAAGGATGATGGCGCCGATGGCGAAGGCCACGGCGAACTGCCTCTTGAGCGGGCTTCCGACGTGGGGAGGAAACTCCTCGGCGAACGAGAGGACTGCAAGGACGAGGACAATTGCCGGCACGGCGATAAGGAGCAGGACGCCGGCAACTACCCAGGCGCTCTCAGCGCCTTCCCCGCCGAACAGCAGCATATAGTGCGCCAGCATCGCGAAGAACATCCAGAGGGCGGCCAGGATTGAGGGCCACCCGGCAACGCGCCAAAGAAGGCCGGCGATAGCGAGCGCCGGGGCCGCAAAGAACAGGCCGGCAATCCACCCTTCCATGCTGCTTTCGCCCTTGAGCATCGGCAGCACGGCATCCCCGAGGATAAACATGGCAGAGAAGAGTGCCAGGCCCGCGACCGTGGCGCGACGAGGGGCGGTGAAAACGGCCACGCGTTGCATCCGGGCCTCTTTCTTGCGGGAGAAGTGCAGGCGAGACGGTCCATCGCACTATACTGCCGGAAGGCAGGCGGAGTCCAGCGTCACGCGGCAGCGGTGTCCAGGCTATCGGACCGCACCCCCGGGTGCGTACTATGCGCCGGCGCATAGCCCAGCTCCGTCAGCCTTGCCCGCAGCATTTCCAGCGCCTTGCGCTGGAGGCGCGAGACGTGCACCTGCGACATGCCCATCCGCTCGGCGATCTCCGCCTGCGTCAGGCCGCGGTAGAACTTGAGACGGATGATGGTCTGCTCCCGCGGGCCAAGCGACTTGAGGGTGTTGGCGATGTCTATGCGGTCGATAATTCCGTCGTGGACGGGATCTTCGACAGACAGAGGGGCTACAGAAGGCAGGTAGCCGGAATTTTCGAGGAGGGAGAGCACGTTTTCAAGCGGTACCACTGAGCCGGCCCCGTTTAGCTCCATGGCATCGTTTATGGCGTCTGTATCGAGCCCCGTCCACGCGGCCACCTCCGCCGCTGTCGGCAGGCGGCCGTGGGCCTGTGCGAGGTATTCGATCGCCTGCCCCACCATCTGCCTGTGCCGCTGCACGTCCCTGGGCACCCGAACGGAAAGGCCGTAGTCGCGCAAGTAGTTCTTTACCAGCCCCAGCACAACGGGCACGGCGAATGCGAGGAACTTCGTCCCGCGCCCCGGCTCGAAGCGGTCTATCGCATGTAGGAGGCCGATGGCGCCCACCTGAATAAGGTCTTCCATGGGCACGCCGGCGCGGCGGTACCGCTCGCACAGCCGCCGCACCAGCGGCATGTGCTGCAGCAGCAGGCGGTCCCTCTCCTCCGTGACCTCGGGAGAGGCAACAGGCCTTACCAGATCGATGTCGTCCCAGACTTCCAGCGCCAGCACCATACACTCACCTTGAACGGTCCCCTTAATAGTTAAACGCCACGAGAAGCCCGAAACGTTACAAATTTTCCCCGGACACTCTTTGTTGACACCCGTTTCTCCCAGGTTTACACTCGCACCCTAAATACATCAGGAGTACCGAAATGCGCGTGCTCGTAACCGGCGCGGCCGGTCGAATCGGCTCAACTGTCATAAATGGCCTCAAGCACAAGTACGAATTCCGCGGTCTGGACGTCGCTCCCATGCCCAATCTCAAGGACTCCATCGTCGGCAGCTCCAACGACTGGGCGACGGTCGAAAAGGCTATGCCGGGCGTGGATACGGTCATCCACCTGAGCAACAACGGCCCCGAGTGGGAGCAGGCGAAGCAGTCGATGATCGCTACGTACAACGTGTACGAGCTTGCCGCGCGCAATGGCGTAAAGCACATCGCATTCGCCAGCCGCGCCGGCCTCCTCCCTCGCTCCTACTACCCCCGCACCATGACGCGCACCGCCGACCTGCTCCCCAGGCCGGATAGCTACTACTCGATCACGAAGTCTTTCGGCGAGGCAATGGGCGACATGTACTCCGCGAAGCACGGGATCAGCATCGTCTCCGTTCGCATCGGCAACTTCAGCCTGGAGCGGGACAAGCCTGCCGACCCTCACCACCTGAGCCATGGCGACTGCGTACGGCTGTGGGACGCCGCGATCAGCTACAACGGCGGCAAGCACGTCCGCGTCTTCGGCGTGTCCGACAGCAACTGGCCGGTCTATGACCTGGACCACGGCCGCAAGACGATCGGCTACTACCCGCAGGACAAGTCCATCGTGCCGAAGGAGCTCCAGGTGGACGACCCGCCGAAGAAGAAGTAGGCGGCGCCGGTCGAGCATTCGCCTTCCGGCGGGAGATAGCGTCTCCGGCGCCGGCAGTAGCAAAAACCTGGGAGATTCCAATGAAAGTCCTGATCACCGGGGCGGCGGGCAATATCGGCACCGCCCTCATAAAAGCGTTCGACAAGAGCAAGTACCAGATCCGCGGCCTGGACATCCGGCCCATGCCCCTGCTGACCGACACGATCGTCGGCGACGTCACTGACTTCGCGACCGTGTCGCGCGCGACGAAAGACATGGACGCGGTGATTCACCTTACGAACGTGGGCGGCGAATGGCAGCAGGCCCTGCAGTCGATCACCGGCACCTACAACGTCTTCGAGTCCGCGCACCAGAACGGCGTGAAGACAATCGCGTTCGCCAGCCGAGGCGGCCTGTTCCCCCAGGCCCGCATACCCCGCAAGGTCCAGCGCACGGCAGACCTGCTCTGGTTCCCGGACTCCTACTACACGATCACCAAGGTTGTGGGCGAGGGCTTCGGCGATATGTACTCAGCGCGCTACGGGATGAACGTCGTCTCGGTGCGAATAGGCGGCTACGAGCCGTCCGGCAATCCGCTGATCGACCCTCACCAGCTCAGCGAGCGAGACTGCGTGGCGGCGTTCGAGGCGGCGATCAACTACAAGGGCGGCAAGCACGAGCGCGTCTTTGGGGTGTCCGACAGCAACTGGCAGCTCTACGACGTGGAGCACGGCCGGAAGGCAATCGGCTATTACCCGAAGGACAAGTCGGTAGTCCCCGAAGAAAAAATCCAGCGGTAGGAAGTTTTCAATGCGAGTTCTCATTGCCGGCGCGGCCGGCACAATCGGCACCGTACTTACAAAAGGGCTGAAGGACCGGCACCACGTCCGCGGGCTGGACCTGCGGCCCATGCCCCTGCTGGAAGACACCGTAGTCGGCAGCATCACGGACTGGGACACTGTTTCGAAGGCCACGCAGGGGATGGACGCCGTCATCCACCTTACGACCCTCGGCTACGAGTTCGAGCAGGCTATGGGGTCGATCACGGGCTCCTACAACGTGTTTGAGTCCGGGCGCCTGAACGGCGTGAAGGCGATTGCCTTCGCCAGCCGCGCGGGCCTTTTCCCCGGCAGCCGCATACCCAAGACCATCCAGCGCACCGCCGATACGCTCTGGTCGCCGGACTCCTTCTACACTATCTCGAAGGTTGTGGGAGAGGGCTTCGGCGACATGTACGCCTCGCGCTACGGCATCAGCGTGGACTCCGTCCGCATCGGCGGCATCGACCCCGTGGAGCCGGAGACGCCCAACCATCCGCATCGCCTGACGCACGGCGATTGCGTCCGCGTCTTTGAGGCGGCGATCAACCACCGCAAGGGTACACACGAGCGATCCTTCGGCGTGTCGGACGGCGGGAACTGGCAGCTTTACGACATGGAGCATGGGCGGAAGGCCATCGGGTACCATCCTCAGTCTGTGGCGGTTGTCCCGCCGGACAAGATCGGGAAGTAGGGTTCCGGTCGCTTCGGGCGCGTTGAGAGCCAGGCGTCCTCTTCGTTGCGGCCGGTGCCCGGCCTCTTCCCCGCTTGACTTGCTGCGTGTGCTAAAATACGCTTATCGAAATCTTAATCGGTATCGGCGACGACGGAGACGAGTAGCGGGAAGCGGCCGCACAGCGAGTCTGGCGGCCCGATGCAGATCGGGCCAAGGTGTGAGCAGACGCGACGCGCCCCGGCGAATATCACTCCCGAGCCGAGCTTAACGAAGGTGTCCTGAGGCCCGCCGCTCAGGAAACTAGGGTGGTACCGCGGGTAGATCATGCCCGTCCCTTGCGCAGGGACGGGCATTTTTGTTTGAGGTGGTCTCATATGTTCAAGCCGGTCAGCTCTAAAGTGGACTTTGTAGCCGTCGAGCATGCGATGCAGGAGTTCTGGGACAAGAACCAGGTCCGGCAAAAGTACCTCGAGCGCAACGACGGCGCGGAGAAAAGGTACTCCTTCATCGATGGCCCCATCACGGCTAATAACCCCATGGGTGTCCACCACGGCTGGGGCCGCACCTATAAGGACCTCTTCCAGCGCTTCAAGGCCATGCAGGGCTACGACCAGCGCTTTCAAAACGGCTTCGACGGCCAGGGCCTGTGGATTGAGGTCGAGGTGGAGAAGCAGCTCGGACTGAACTCCAAGCGCGACATCGAGAAGTACGGAATCGACAAGTTCATCGAGCTCTGCAAAGAGCGCGTCAGGAAGTTCGCCGCTATCCAGACCAACCAGTCGATCCGCCTCGGCTATTGGATGGACTGGGAGAACTCGTACCACACGATGTCGGACGAGAACAATTACTCGATCTGGCACTTCCTCAAGGTGTGCTTCGAGCGCGGCTGGGTCTACGAGGGCACGGACGTCATGCCGTGGTGTCCCCGCTGCGGAACCGGCCTGTCGCAGCACGAGATTGTGACCGAGGGCTACAAGGAGATCACCCACCCCGGCCTGTTCGTCCGCTTCCCGCTGGTGCAGAATGGCAGTCAGCAGTCGGCAGTCGGCAGTCAGCCGGAGGGGTCTGTTCCTCTCCCTCAGGGAGAGGCCTTTGGGCGCTTTGGCCCAAAGGGTGAGGGTGTTCCCCTGCCCGAGTCTCTCCTCATCTGGACGACCACTCCGTGGACGCTCACCGCCAACGCCGGCGCTGCCGTCCACCCGGACCTCACCTACGTGAAGGTGAAGGTAAAGGGCACCGCGCCCGACAAGGGCGACGAGGTGCTGTACCTCCTGAAGGAGCGCCTGTCCGTCCTCAAGGCGGAGCACGAGATCCTGCGCGAGATGCCGGGCAAGATGCTTGGGGGCCTCGTCTACCGCGCGCCGTTCGAGGAGCTGAAAGCCCAGGAGGGCGTCAAGCACCGAGTCGTCGTGTGGGATGAGGTCAGCCAGAGCGAGGGCACCGGCATCGTGCACAACGCGCCCGGCGCGGGCCAGGAGGACTTCGCTCTCGGCAAGAAGGAGGGGCTGTCCGTAATCGCGCCGCTGGACGAGTTCGGCAGCTTCGTCGAGGGGTTCGGTTCGTTCACCGGCAAGAGCGTCTTCGAGGTCAACAAGCCGATCTATGACAGCCTGCGCGAGAAGGGCGTCTTCTACCGGCTGGACCAGTACAAGCACCGCTACCCCGTATGCTGGCGCTGCAACACAGAGCTCGTCTTCAGGCTCGTGGACGAGTGGTTCATCTCCATGGACGAGCTGCGGCACATGATCGCCAACGTTGCCAAACAGGCGCGGTGGATACCGGAGTTCGGACTCCAGCGCGAGCTGGACTGGCTCAACAACATGCACGACTGGATGATCTCAAAAAAGCGCTACTGGGGCCTTGCGCTGCCCATCTACAAGTGCTCCTGCGGCCACTTCGAGGTCATCGGCAGCGAGACCGAGCTGGGCCTGCGGGCGATCGAGGGGTGGGACAAGTTCCAGGGACACTCCCCTCACCGCCCGTGGATAGACCACGTCAAGATCGAGTGCCCGCGGTGCGGCGGCAAGGTGTCGCGCATCAAGGACGTCGGCAACCCGTGGCTGGACGCCGGCATCGTGCCGTTCTCGACACTCCAGTACCGCCACGACAAGGAGTACTGGAAGAAGTGGTTCCCGGCGGACCTCGTCTCCGAGAGCTTCCCGGGCCAGTTCCGCAACTGGTTCTACTCCCTGCTGACCATGAGCACGGCTCTCGAGAACGCCACGCCGTTCAAGAACATCTTCACCTACGCCCTCATGCGCGACGAGAAGGGCGAGGAGATGCACAAGAGCAAGGGCAACGCAATCTGGTTCGAGGACGCCGCCGAGAAGATGGGCGCGGACTCCATGCGCTGGCTCTACAGCCGCCAGAACCCGCCGCAGAACCTGAACTTCGGCTTCAACGTCGCGGACGAGGTGCGCCGCCAGTTCATAATCCCGCTGCGGAACGTTTACAGCTTCTTCGTCACCTACGCGAATATCGACAACTTCGACCCCACGTCGCCCGCGCCCGCGTTGAAGGACCGTGCCGAGCTCGACCGCTGGATCATCTCGGAGCTCAACAAGCTCGTCGCGGACGTTACGAACGCCCTCGAGAACTACAGCCCGGACGGCGCGGCCAAGGCGTGCGAAGAGTTCGTGGAGTACCTGTCGAACTGGTACGTCCGCCGCAGTCGCCGCCGCTTCTGGAAGAGCGACGTCGACCAGGACAAGCAGTCCGCGTACTTGACGCTGTACGAGTGCCTGACGACGCTCACGAGGCTGCTCGCCCCGTTCATGCCGTTCCTGATGGAGGAGATGTACCAGAATCTGGTAGTCGGCAGTCAGCAGTCAGCAGTCGGCAAAGCCAAAGAGAGCGTCCACCTGGACGACTTCCCCGTCTCAGACCCATCGAAGATCGACACACGCCTGTCGGACGCTACCCGACTGGCGATGAAGCTCTCCAGCCTGGGCCGCTCCGCGCGCGCCAGGACCTCCATCAAGGTGCGCCAGCCGGTCGAGAAGCTCCTCGTGAAGCTGCGTGCGACGGAGGAGGCGGCCCTGCTGGAGCAGGTGGCCCCACAGGTGCGCGATGAGCTGAACGTCAAGCAGGTAGAAGTGCTCAAGGACGAGACGCAGGTCATGACCATCGACATCAAGCCGAACCTGGCGCTCCTGGGTCCCGAGTACGGCGCAAACATGCGCAAGGTCGTCGCCGCGCTCCAGGCGCTGCCGCCGATGGAGGTCTACGCGCAGGCGTCGTCCGGCAAGCAGGTCAAGGCGGGCGAGTTCACGCTGGAGCCTCAGGAAGTCCTCGTGAACATGTCCGACAAGCCGGGCTACTCGTTTGTCACAGAGGGCGGCTATGGCGCGGCGGTCACGACGGCCATCTCCCCGGAGCTGGCCCTTGAGGGCCACGCGCGGGAGCTGGTCCACCTCATCCAGAACATGCGCCGCACCGCGGACTTCGACATCGCCGACTACATAGTCACCTACTACCAGGGCGACGCCGAGCTGGACAGGGTGGTCGCCACCCACGGCGACTACATCCGCCAGGAGACGCTGTCGCGCGACATCGTCAAGGGCGCGGCCCCGTCCGGCGCCCACGCCGAGCAGCACAAGGTCAACGGCATGGCCGCGACCATCGGGGTGAAGCGGGCGTAGCAGAAACTATTGCACAGGTGCTATAGTATTTCGAGCGGACTGTATGATGGTCCAGTACATCGATCACACCGGCTCCGTTATTGTCCTCACCAACGAGGCGACGGCCCACATCTTGACCAGGCATCGAGAGATGGCCGGGGAGATGCATAAGATCGCATCGGTGCTGCTGGAGCCTGATAGAGTCCTGCCCGACAGCCGGTTTGCGGGCACCTACAGGTATTACCGGGCGTTTGACAGCATGGCGATGGGCCGGAAGTTCATCTGCGTGGTAGTGAAGAAGCTGCCGAACGAAGCGTTCGTGAAGACGGCGTTTCTTACTGGCAGGATCAGGTAGAGGTGGCAATTGGACAAGAAGATCAGCCTGTGGTACGACCCGGATGTGGACATACTTGAGGTCCTTTGGGATGAAGCCCCAGGTACTTTTGAGCCCATCGAGTCCGATGAGCGCATCCTCGAACGAATTGACGAAAACGGTGAAGCCCTCGGTTTCATGATCCAGGAATTCAGTACGCTCAAGGCGGAATCCTGGATCGACTTTCATGTCGGGGGGCGTCCTCGACCCGGCCTGGAGAACATGACCGTTGAAATGGCCGCCCGGGAGATCGGTGTTTCGGGCAGTCGCATGCGCCAGTTGCTGGCCGCCGGGAGAATTCAGGGCGCCCGAAAGCTCGGACGTGATTGGATAGTGCCGACGCCCGTGCGGATGGTCCCAGGCGAGCGTGGGCCGATCGGTGTTGCAGGCTCAAGGCCGGCGAAGTCCGCCCGTTCGTCAAAAAAGCCCTCTCCCGCCCCATCTGCAACATCGCAAATCTAAAACGCTTCCGCACCATAGGGGCGGCCCAGTGTGGCCGCCCTTAACCTTTCTGCGAAGATTGACGCCCGGAGCGTATTATCGGCCAATATGGTATACTTCCTGCCCCGCACACCAGGAAGGAGTACCATGAATCGCATCGTCGTCCTGGGCTCGACCGGCTCCGGCAAGACCACAATGGCGAAGCAGCTTTCACAGCGGCTCGGCATCCCGCACATCGAGCTCGACGCCTTTCGCTGGGACCCGAACTGGACAGAGACGACCAACGAGGTCTTCCGCCCCCGCGTCGCCGAGGCGGTGAAGGCCGACGCGTGGATCATGGACGGCAACTACGGGTTCGCGCGCGACCTTAGCTGGCCGATCGCGGATACGGCAGTGTGGCTGGACTACTCCTTCCCCCTGGTATTTATGCGACTCACTCGCCGCATCTTCAGGCGCAGCATCTTCCGCGAGAAGCTGTGGAACGGAAACGTGGAGAGCGGCTGGAAGCACTTCGTGACGAAGGACTCGCTTTACCTGTGGCTCGTCCGCAGCCACTGGCGCAGGCGCCGTCAATTGGCCCAGCTCATGGTTGATCCCCGCTACGCCCACATCCACTTTAACCCGCCTCAAGTCTGCCCGCCAGGCGCGCAAGTGGCTGTCTTCCGTTTCACCCCAGCCCGGCCCCCGGCCTACTCCACCGTGAACGGCAAGTTTCTAACCAGCTTGTCCCCTACCCATACGCGGATAACATATGTCCCCCCGCTGTCAATCGCGCCGAGATCGGTCCTGTTGACGCCGGCCACCAGAGTAGCGGAGTTGTTTGACTTCACCGTCCCCGACCTGCCGCGCTCCTGCAGGCAGAACCGCGTCACGACCTCCGACTTTGCGTCCGTCTCCACTACAACCGCGTCAGTCTTCCCAAACCTCTGCCCGTTCTCACCAATCGGAGGCGAGCCGCTCCCGAACTCCATGCTGGTGAAGAATTGGTCGAAGGCGGCGGTATCCGCGCTACCGGGCCCGCTGCACTCCTGTCTGGTAGGCAGCGGTGTGCCGTTAACGGATTGCGGTGCGCTCTCGCCACACGCGGCTATGGCAAGAAGGGCCAGAAACGTCAGTACCATCGTGGCAGCCGACGGCCGGAGCGACGCGATCATCTTGACCTCCATCGGGCGATATTTGGCCGGAGGGACGCCCAAGTCCCGCGTATCATGCGCCCGGGCGACTCTGGGGTGTAAAGGCGGAACGGCAGCAAGAAACTCGCACATCGCACAAATCCGACCGGATGTCGTATCATCCACTCGCGCGCATTCTGAGACACCGCACGGAGGGACTCATGGCTACTATCGGCAGCGGGAAGTATACCTACGAGATTACCGGCCAGGACTGGGGCAAGCTTCTTGAGGGGTGGTCCTACAAGGAGGCGACGGCCGTAGCCGTGGACGCGAAGGACAATGTATTCGTGTTTGGCCGCGGCAAGCCGTCAGTCATCGTCATGAACAGGGACGGCGAAGTCCTCCGCTCATGGGGCGACGGCCTCTTCACTAACCCCCACGGAATAACCATCGGCCCGGACGGCGCCGTCTACTGCGTGGATGTCGGCGACCATACCGTGCGCAAGTTCACGCCCGAGGGCAAGCTGCTGATGACCCTCGGCACGCCGGGCAAGGCGACGATGGACAAACCCTTCAACCGCCCTTCCCACGCGGCCGTAGACCCGCGCGATGGCAGCCTCTACGTATCGGACGGCTACAACAACGCCCGTGTCCACAAGTTCTCGCCGGACGGCAAGCTGCTGCACTCCTGGGGCCGGTCCGGTACCGACCCCGGCGAGTTCAACATTGTCCACAACGTTGCGGTGGACAGGGAAGGCTGGGTCTACGTCGCGGACCGGGAGAACCATCGCGTACAGGTCTTCGACTCAAAGGGCAAGTTCGAGTCCCAGTGGGTGAATCTTGCGCCAGCGTCGTGTATCTACGTGGATACGCGCGCCGAGCCGGTAGTATACGTGGGCGAGTTCTATGCCGGCCTGCCGGAGTCACCGAGCGGCTACGGCAACTGGACGCAATCTCGCCTTGGCCCGCGCCTTACGGTCCTGGACCGCAAGGGCAAGGTTCTGGCGCGCGTGGGCGACCGGCCCATGGGCCTGGAGACGGGCCAGTTCGTCGCGCCTCACGGCATCGCCGTGGACTCGAAGGGGGACGTGTACGTCGCGGAGGTATCGTTCTCGATCTACGGCTCAAAACAGACGCCGCCGCGCACCGTTCGGTCATTCCAGAAGCTCGTGAGGAAGGGATAGGGTCACCTGCCCCCATGGCTCAAAGAGCAGCGTTGCCCCGGGCTCGGGCAGGTCCACAACCGCCACCTCGCTCCCATCCGCTATGGTGTGCAGGTAACCTGTGATCCGCGGGTCCAGCCTGTCGTAGACCTCAAAATCGGGGATTATCACGCGCGTCACGCGGCTCCCGAGTTGCAGCTCTCCGGAACCGCGTTCCAGGTTCTGCAGGTTGTAGTCCGTGCGCCCGCCGGAGGCCGCGTAAAGGTGGCCCCACTGCCCTTGCAGGTCCCATCCCACGCCATAGACGCCGTACCGCGGCAGGTAGTAGGACGCCTGCCTGAAGCTCCCGCTGAGGGTCGGCATCGTCAGGACTACCGTCGACTCGGCGGGGTACCGACCGATGAACTCGGTCATCGATTTCCAGTGGAGATCGCTGGCGCGCGCGTTGTACTGGCGGAGCCGCCAGTCCTCCACAAACCCGTCCCCCGCGGCGACGTAGACGGCCTCTTTTATCGCCTCGTCGTTCCCGGGAAGAGACATTGCCTGGAGCCTGCCGAAGCTGACGATGTTCGCAACGACAAGCAGGGCGATCGCCCCGGCGCCCGCGTTCGATAGCCTGGGGATGGGGGCGAGAACGCCGAGTGTGGCGCTATTGGGGATGAGCCGGCGCGCGGCGACAGGCTGGAGCCGTTCGCCCGCCAGCATTCGGCCGAGCCAGATGAAGCCGATCGGTAGCACCATGAGCACGTAACCAACCTGCCCTGTATGCACGAGCAGGTACGTGGCCAGGCTGGGGATCGCCCAGAGCAGGAAGAAGCGACTGTCTTCCCGGGACAGCGGCGCAGGCCTCACCCCCGCGATCAGGCAGATCACCCAAACGACCAGCCCAACATTCATCCCGATCGCCAGGCCCACAGCCACCAGGCCCATGTTCTGTATGAGACCTGTCGGGTCCATGGTGAAGATGTATGTCCTGAACCCGACCAGAGACGCGAGGGCCATCGACTCCCTCACATACGCGTCGAGGCCGCCCGACGATACCAGCAGCGGGACCAGCCACGCAGTGTTCAGTGCGACAAACGCCGCGAAGATGCGCGCCCTCGTCTGCCACGGGAAGGCCCAGAGCGTGTACAGCCAGATGGGGACCAGCAGCACCAGACCGCTCTGCCTCAGCGCGCCCAGTAGCGCCAGCAGGAACGTCGCCACAGCCAGGTGTCCCAGTGAAACGCGCTTGCGGGCCACGTAGCACGCCCACAGCGCCGGGATGGCCACCGCGGCTTCGACGGCATACGTCAGCGCCACGGATGAGTAGTACCAGAGCACGGGCGACGTGCCGAAGAGCACGGCCACGGCGAGGGCGTGCCACCGGGGAAGGAAGCTCCTCGCGAGCCCGTAGAGCGCCGCCGTCGCTATGCCCCCGCTGAGGGTGCTCAGGAGCGTGAGCGCTGCATTTGCGTCGCCGGTAAAGGCCATCAGGGCCCGGCCCAGTCCAACATAGCCGATGTATCCGGGCGGGTGCGGCTGGTGGTGGAGAACGTCGAAGTGCTGCAACGCAAGCGCGAAGTTGACCGAGTCCCAGTTGATCAGGTACCCGGCCCGGAAGGGCGCCCTGAGTGCCACAAACGCCAGAGCTATGAGCGCCGCGATCTGCCAGTCCCGTATCTCTGCCCGGCCTGCGAGGCGACGCAACCTGCCCTGGGTGGCTGGTATCTCTGTCTTCTCCGGCGCGGGGGCAATCTCCAGGGTTTTGGCAGTCCATTGCTGAGGTTGGTCCATCAAACGTGACTCATACTCCAGGAAACGGGTTGAGGTGGGCGCGAGCGCGCCATATTTGAACCGTAACATATATGTTAACTACGACTAATCACACGAATCGGCGATTGAGCGCCGGGCAAGGTGTTACCGTTCAATAAGCCGTTGGTGGTATCGACTTCACGGAACAGTTGTGGTGGCGGGTTCAAGCGTTAGCTTCATGATGAAGACGTTATAGTCGCCATAGAATGTGGACATGGCAAAATACACGTCGGACCCTTCGATATGGGGAAGCATGAGCGGGCCGTACAGGGAATGGTAGTCATCGGAGTGAACGACAGGGCGCTCGTCGCCCCACGGTCCGGTGAGCGAGTCCGCAGTCCGCAGAACAATGTTGTGCGTAACCTCGTTCAGGTACATCATCAGCCACTTTTCGTGGTATTCGCTCCAGCGGACCGAGAGCTCCCCGACCGGCCAACCGACCACCTCCGCGGCTTCAGCCGGCTCGCGCGTCCAGGCGGCGCCGTTCCAGTACTCATACCGGTCATACTCCAGGAGCTGCTCCCCGGGCACGCGAAACAGCTTCAGCGGCCCGAAACGGCTTGCGCCGGTGCCGAAGACGTAGATGTTCCCCTCATGCTCCACCATTGAGACCATGGCGTAGGGCGAGTTCCCTATCCACCTGGCAGTCTCGTGCTTGGTCCACGTGTTGCCCATGTCATCAGAGAACGCAAAGCCCGACCCGTTCACGACGGGTATCTTGTATCCCCACCATTGCTCTTCCCAGTCCTTTACCAACATGTAGTGGATGTACATCCGGCCCCCGAACGCGATGGCCGAAGTGGGCACGGCCGTGTACTCTTCCTTTGGCTTTTTGAGCGCTGAGATAAGCTCCTTCGCGTTGCCGTCCGCCCCTTTCAGCATGTCGGTCACGATGTAGCCTGCTTCCGGGTGGCGCTCCACTATCCCCAGCGTGCTGGTGCGCCATTGCGCGCCTTCTACGCCGTCCCGCCCCCACGTATCCCCGAAGACCATATTAATGCGGCCGTCCATCTCAAAACTGATGCCGAGGTCCGTTCCGACAACGTTCCACCGCTCGTCGGTCTTCCCGGCCGAGCCGCGGCCCGTAAGTTTCGACACTAGCCTCGGATTCTTTACCACGAGGCCGGGAGTAAGCAGGGCAAGAGTGCTGGTTGTGCTGGTGGAGGCAGTGGCGGGCGCCATTGGAGCGGGGCTCGGAGTCGGGGGAGCGGCGGTCGGGCCGGCTGAGGGAATGAGGGGCCCCGGCGTTGCGGCATCAACCGGCGCGGGCCCAGGTGTGGCTGTCGGAGGGGGCTCTGTTGGAGTCGGGACAGTCTGCGTTGCCTCGGGCGATGGGCGTGACGACACCGGAATAAAGGCGGGATATCGGGTCGGTGTGATGGGGATGGGCGCGGAGACGGAGCTCCTGCCCATGGGGGCGTGCGAAGGTATAGTCTTGGCTGTCAGGCCTATCTCGTTGCTGACGGCTATCGCTGCCCCCACCCCGATAGAAAGCATCCCCGCCGCAAGCAGACCCAGCCGCCTCCGCATCAACCGCCACCTCACAACAAAGCGATCACATATCCACTTTAGCAAAGAAATGGGCGCACTGGGTTAGACTACAAGGGCAGGCCATGGGGGTGTTTACCCGGTGCGTTCAGCGAGGGTGACTACGGCGGTGTTGATCTGGCCGGCGCGGATGTACTCCACCTGCACATGGTCTCCTACCTTGTAAGACCAGAGCACGTGCAGCCACGTCTCCACGTCCGGCGTCTGGAAGCCGTCTATCCGCGTGATGACGTCGCCTATGCGGATACCGGCAGTGTAGGCCGGCCCCGTGCGGGAGATCTGCGTCACAATCACGCCCTCGCGCACAGGCAGCCGCAGCTCATTTGCGATGGCGCTCGTGACGTCCTGGCCGTCGAAGCCTATCGACGGGCGCACCACGCGCCCGAAGTTGATGAGGCTCTCTATCACGGGCACGGCGGTATCCGCGCTGACTGCAAAGCCCAGACCGGTCTGGCGCAGGATTGCCTGCGTGACGCCCACCACGTTGCCGTTCATGTCTATCAGCGGGCCACCGCTGTTGCCGTCGTTGATCGCGGCGTCCGTCTGGATGAGCCCGTAGAAGGACCCGGCCTCGGTGTTGATCGTCCGGTTGAGGCCGCTGACGATGCCCAGCGTTACCGTGGGCCCGCCCTTCAAGGAGAGCGCGTTACCGATGCTCAGGACCCAGTCCCCTACCCTCATCTTGTCATTGTTGGCAAAAGTGGCGGCCGGCAGGTTGTCCGCCTCAATCTTGAGTATGGCAATGTCGGTGACCGAGTCCCGGCCGACGAGGCGCGCCGTGTAAGACTGGCCGGTCGGCAGGTTGACAATGATCTCTCTTGCGCCGGAGATCACATGGTTGTTGGTAACGATGTAGCCGTTAGGACGGATGATGAAGCCGGAGCCCGCCCCCTCCTCGCTGTAGAGCGTGTAGAGTCCGCTCACGAGCGATCTCACGCTGATGGACACGACCCGCGGCTCAACGCTGTCCACCAGGTCGGCGATTGAAGGGAGGGCGGTTAATGCAGCCAGCGGCGGCATCTGTCCAGTCGATTGTCCAAGCGACGCGGCGGGCTGGGTGGGAGCAGGCGTGGGAGCGGCCGGCGCTGCGGGGACGGTGGTGGCGGTGGGAGGTGGCAGCGGCGTAGAAGTCGGCGGGACGGTCGTCCCGCACCCGGTGGCCGCGATAACAAGAAGCCCGATAGCGATTGCTACCAGGCTGGCGATTCTACGCTGGGCCGGGTTTTTCGACGACCTTGAGCCGTACACGGAAGAATCCTGTACAAAGGAGTTTCAGGCTGTGCATCTCCCGCGGGATACTCGCCACGTAGGACGCATACCGCGATGTTACAAGGGCCCCGAACAACACAATCATAGCCGAGAGGTATACCCAGGTCAACAAAGTCAGGAGCGCGCTCACGGAGCCGTAGAGCACATGGAAGCTTGGGTATGTTCTCACGAACCAGATGAACCCTGAATTGGCCAGATCGAACGCCACCGACGCCAGCAGCGCGCCCGGCCAGACATGGCCCATCGGCACCCTTGTGTTCGGGAGGTAGCTGTACAGTATTAAGAACGTAAGGAAGGACAGTCCGGGTAGTAGCAGCCTGTCCAGCCACCCCCACATGAAGGTGTTGAAGAACTCGGACTCCGGCGCGACGATCATGACTAGACTGTGAAGCGCCGCCATTGCGGGTCCGGTGAGCAGGAACAGACCGACTATCACGGCCGCGCCGATTACGAGAGCGAAATCAATGAGCCGCTCTTTCAGGAAGGGCCGCGTCTTCTTGATCCCCCAAGCGGCGTTGATCCCCTTGCGGATCGCACCGAAGACCGTGGTGGCTACCCACAGAAGGCCGAGAATACTCGCGATTCCTGTTATCGCCCTTGCCCGAATTATGCTCTCCATCGTGTCGTTCACGAACTGGCTTGAGACGGGCATCAAATGGGCAATGCTGCGGGCCAGGTTGAGCTGCTCTTGCTCAGCTCCAGGACCCAGGCCATAGGCCGAGGCGGCCACTATCGCCAGGAAAAGCGGGAAGATTGAAAACAGTGTGTAAAAGGAGATAGCCCCGGCTATATAGGGGCAGTTCTTATCCAGAAAATCGTTGACCGTGTCGATGAGGAAAAGGACGAACCTGACTGCCGGCAAACCGCGCTCCGTGACGGCGGAATTTGTCAACATAGAATGGCATGTTCCGTCACGATACTACCCCCAAGTCGATACCCTGTCAAGGCGAACGTGGGTCATCCGGGCGGGCTGCTACCTTGTTGCACAGGCTTCGTCAGGCGGCATACAATGCCGCCAGCGACCGAGAAATTTCCCCTCCAGGAGCAGAATATGCCATCCATACAGATCCTCGATTCGGGCAGGATCGACGAGCGCGAGTCCGCTTTTCCCCAGTGCGCGCAGATGCCGAACGGCGACATCGTGTGCGGCTACTGCTGGGGCGCCGGCGCGAGCGGCACAGGCTCGTCGGACTGGTCGCGCTCGACGGACGGCGGCAAGACATGGACGCGTGAAGGGACACTCCTGGCCAAGACGGACAGCACCGGCAACCACCTCAAGATAAGCGGCTCCGCAGACGGCAAGACGCTCTTTGCCTACGGCGGGCGGAACTACCGCGAGCCCGCGGAGAGGTTCGGGGACGGCAGGACCGAGGCGGTGTTCGTGAAGTCCACCGACGGCGGCAAGACATGGTCGGGGCCTCAGGCCGTGCCGATGATGGGCTTCAACCCTATCGAGGTCTCGCACGGCATCCTGGCGCTCAAGAGCGGCAGGCTCCTGGCGCCGTGCGCGACGCTCCCCAAGGGCAAGCTTGGCGAGCAGATTTTGGCGGCAGTGTCCGACGACGGTGGCAAGACGTGGCCGCGCCACGCTGTTGTAATGAAGGATCCCAACGGCAAGAACGGCTACTTTGAACAGAAGCTGGCGGAGTACGCGCCGGGGAAGCTCATCGCCACCGCCTGGACCGTGACCCTCAGCGACGTGGCAGACCTAGAGAACAGCTACACCCTTTCGAGCGACGACGGCCTCACCTGGTCTGCCCCCGTTTCAACCGGCATACGCGGCCAGACGATGTCCACCCTGCCGCTCGGCGGCGACCGGCTGCTGGTGCTCTACAACAAGCGGTACGGCGACCAGAAGATCGTCATGCACCTGGTTACGTTCACGGACAAGAAGTGGACTATCCACGCCGAAGAGACCTTGTACGACGCGAAGGCCAAGCACGAGAAGCCGAAGGATATCAAGACGGGCGTGGACGAGCTTGCGGCCTTCAAGTTCGGCTTCCCCACGGCGGTCCGCCTCAAGGACGGCACAATCCTCGCCACCAACTGGTCGCAGGAGAGCGGCAAGACCGGCATCCGCTGGACTAAGCTCAAGGTGAGCTGGTAGGGGGTTAGAGGCCCGCATCGAAGGTTGAGAAGACAAAGGGACGGGCTATCAGCTCGTCCCTTTGTCTTCTGCCAGTTGCAGAATCCTTTTCACGAAGTCGTCTTTGGCGTTGGAGTATGCGATGCGGTCATTGCCGAGCCGTGCCACAAGCTCCTGCTTCAGCGCGACACACTGGTCAAACGCATCACGATGGGTGCTAAGGTAGTCGCGGAATGCCACGCGCTTGCGCCAGCCTTCGCTCTTTAGCTCCCACGTGTGAATCTGGTGCGTTCTCGGCAGGCTGCTCATCGAAGGCTTCTAGAAGTAGAGGTGGTCAGGCTCGCCCTCAAAAACGGATCCTCTGCTGCGGTAACCGAGCGCTTCCAGCGGAGCAATGCATTTGCTGTGATCCTCCAGCATGGGGATTACCACGACGATATCCATAGTCGGCTTTGCGGGCATGCCGGGTATTGACGTGCTGCCAATGTGGTGAATTTGTAGTGCAAGCGGGCCAAGGCCCGTCTGAATGGCCGTCCTCTCCGCGAAAAACAGATTGGGCCATTCCGGCGCGTAGGGAACGAGCACGGCCTTCCCTGGCGGAGTTCCGAGTATTGTGCTAGTGTCCATGCCGTAGTTCCCCGTCTGAGAGCGCCGCCTCGATGGCCTTGATCAGCGCCCGCGCGGACTCTGCGCTCAGCTCCACGGAGACGCGCGCCGAAGCGCCGCGCTCGGGGTTCGTGAAGTCGATGATGAGCGCTTCGTCCATCTGCGCGTGGTAGGGGTGGTCGGAGACCACCTGGGCCTGGGCCAGATGGAACCAGCCGTTCGCACCCTTCGCGCTGCCGGCCATCGCTGCGATTTCAATCGTTCCCGCGCACATGAGGCACCTCCGTTATGGTTTCATCATCCACGTTCAACGTGAGGGGCGCACGCAGTGCGCCCCTACGAAATCCGGCCCATTGACGCCTCAGTCACACCTCTGCATCCTGTTTCCCAACGCCCAACACCCAACACCCAACACCTCGAAGACCCCGCATGAGCGCAGCGAATCGGGGCAACACCGGCTGTTGGTCTGGCCGACTGCCGACTGCTAACTGCCGACTGCTAACTGCCCCCTCACCCCAGCCACCGCTCCCACCAGCCGAATACTTTCTGCCAGCCGTCCACGGCGGCGGCCTGACGGTAGCTTGGCCGGTAGTCTGCGAAGAAGGCGTGGCCGGCGTTTTCGTAGACGTGGAACTCGTACGTTTTGCCGTGCTTTTTGAGCTCCTGCTCCATGCGTTTCACGTTGTCCAGGGAGGGGCTCTTGTCCTCTGCTCCGAAGAGGCCCATGAGGGGGCAGGCAAGATTCGCAGTCATCTCGATTGGCGCGACGGGCTGGCGGGGGTTCACGTCTGTGGGGTTGTTGGCCACGACCCTGCCGCCGTAGCAATCGATGGCCGCGTTAAGGTCCGGGATGTTGCAGGCGACGAGGTAAGTCTGGCGTCCGCCTGAGCAGAAGCCCATAACGCCCACCTTGCCGTTTGAGCCGGGCAGCGAGCGGAGGTGCTTCGCCGCGCCGGCGACGTCGCCGATGACCCGCGCGTCCGGGGGGCCGCCGGCGGCGCGGACAGCGGCAGCCACGTCGTCCGGCTCCCCCGGCCCCTCGCGGTGGAAGAGGTCCGGCGCAAGGGCCAGGTAGCCGTGGGCCGCCATCTTTCGGGCAACCTCTTTGATGTGCGGCACGAGGCCGAAGATCTCGTGGAGGACTATCACCGCGCCGGCCGGACCCCCGCCGGCGGGCGCGGCCAGGTAGCCGGATATCGTGTCCCCGTTGTGGCCTTTGAATTCCACCTGGCCCGCATGCATCGCCTCGGTACGTGGCATAAGCAATCACCTCACGAAGTCGCGATATTTCGGTAGGGGCGGGTCTCAGACCCGCCTGCTCCAACTAATTCGATTTTCCGAGTTTTGATTTATGCCTTGCCCGTTGGGCTTGGCTCAGGGAACACGGCCCTTCAGCAACTGTCTTGGAAGTCAATAGAGATTCTGGCTCTTTCAGCGTTTTGTCGTCGGATTTTTTGGACAGTGCTCCGCCTTGCTGCCAATGGGCAGCGCCG
>VGZY01000005.1 GCA_016872355.1 SAR202 cluster bacterium
ACAGTGTGCTGTGCTTCCGATACCAGCGGACAGTGGCCGCGGATAACACGGTGAGCTTTGGTGGAGAGGACCTGCAGATCGAGCCTGACAGCGAGCGGAGCACATACGCCAGGGCGACCGTAGAGGTACAGGAGCGGCTGGACGGGCGCATCGTGGTCATGCACAAGGGGCGTGAGCTGGCCAGCACGGTTGCTCCCCTGAGGCCCGCAGTCCTGCGAGCAAGGCGAAGAAAAGCTCAGGCGGGCAAGCGAGGAGAGGGGCGTGCTGGAGACGGGTCCGTCTCCAGCACGCCCCTCTCCTCGCCCAAGGATCGAAAGCCGGCTCCAGATCACCCTTGGAGATCGAGACTGATTCAACCAAAACCAGTCGTACTGACAAAATCACTGAGCAGTAAGACTGACAAAGTCACTGAGCATTGACACCGACTTGCCGGTTGACGTAAAGCCCGGCGAGGCTTACAGTGGCAGTTGTGACTTGAGCGATTAATGCGGCTCGTTACTAAAGCATGCCAGGAGGTAGCGAAATGGCGATGTACATCATGCTGAGCAAGCTGACCGACGATGGCCGGAAGACGATCAAGCAGAGGCCGGACAGGATAAAGGAAGTCAACAAGGAGATTGAGGCGTTCGGCGCGAAGGTCATCGACCAGTACGCCACGCTCGGTCCTTACGACTTCGTGAACATCCTGGAGGCGCCGGACAACGAGACGATCACGAAGATTTCGGTAGAGCTGGGCTCGCGCGGCTCTGTGGAGCTGATGAGCATGCCGGCGATGAAGGCAGACGCGTTCATCAACATGCTCAAGACTGCAGAGAAGATGTCGCATGGGAGCAGGTAGTCAGTAGTTAGTAGTTGGCCAGAGTGAGAATAAATGGCGAGGCCCCGGGCAATGCAGGGGCCTCGTGGTTTACAGGCGGTGAGAGTGGACAAGAAGTTTCTTGCGGGTATGGTCGGCGTATTTGCGGCGGTGCTGTTCGCATGCCTCCTCGTGATTGACGGGGCGTCTATCCCCGGCAATGCCGCGGACGGCCGCTTCGCCGCTGCGGACGCCCTGGTGGCGCTATGGGCGGCGCTGCTCGTGGCATCCGTGATGCTCGTCCGGTGGAGGAGGGAAGAGTAAATTGCTGAGCGCTATACCGGTGCGCGGAAACTGGTTGTCGTCAAAATGGTGTTGTAGGCAAAAAGCGAAGCCCCTCCGAACTGTCCGAGAGGGGCTTCCTCATGCGCTGCGTGGGTGGAGCCGAAGGAGGGGATCGAACCCTCGACCTGCTGTTTACGAAACAGCTGCTCTACCACTGAGCTACTTCGGCGCGGACGGGGCACCAAAACATTGTAGCGCGAGAGTTGCGGATTTCCAAGAGTCGCTCGTATGCGCTGGGTAGAGCGCCAACGGGCGGCGGTCTTCACGCATTCTTCTAGATTCCGGCAAATTTCCTTCACGGCGCGCAGGTAAGGTTAAGGTGCGCCCTTGCAGAGGGAGCCTGAAAACACACAGGTGAAAGGGGATGCTATGATGAGAATCGGAATTTCGAAGAAGCACTTGATTCTGGGGACCGCAGCGTTAGGCCTGGTAACGGTTGGTGTGCTTGCCGGCACGGCCTCCGCGCAGACGCCGGAGCCTGGGACCGATGGGACTTCCCAGTCCGCCGTGACGACAGTAAAGGACAAGTTCCTTTCGCGGGTTGCCTCCATACTCGGCGTTGAGGAGGCGAAGCTTGAGGAGGCGATGCAGCAAGCACATCGCGAGATCGGCGACGAGCAGGTGAAGGCCCATCTTGACCGGGCGGTGGCGGGCGGTCGTATGACGCAGGAGCAGGCCGACGAGATGTACGCCTGGCTCCAGGCGCGGCCGGAAGGCGTCCCCGGCATTATGGGCGGTCCCGGAAAGGGCCGGGGAATGCGTGGAATGCCCGGGATGCCTCCGGGTGGACCCGGCATGCGCGGGCGCGGCGGCATGCCGCACATGACCCCCGGTTTCGGCGGCATGGGCGGCCGGCACGGTTTCGGCCCCGGCATGTTCAACGCGCCTCCTGCCGAGGCCCCGGCGCCTGCGCCTCCGGCAGGCTCGGCCATCTAGGTGGTCCGACGACGGGACGACGGCCATGCCTGCCGCCAGGCGACGCGGCAATCACGGGACATGGCGGCGATTGAAAACGGCGCCGCAACGCTTTCGGAAGGAGCGATGAGCGTCGCCGTTTTTCTTTTCTCCGTGCGAGGGCGGCACCTCTCTCGTCAAATTTCCTTCACACATTCTTGTTAGTGTGGTAGACCTACAGGCAGGTAACAGGCGAAAGGAGATGAAAGGATGCAGATGTCAGTTCTAAAAAGGCGATGGCTGGTACGCTCGGCGCTCGTTGGCGTGACCACGGCGGCGATTCTCGGCGGCACGGCGTTCGCTGGCACGGCAGGCCCGTCAGTGTTGCCGGGGGCGGGTGCGGTTGTAACGGCGCAGGAGGCTGCGCCAACGGCGGCGAAGGACACGCTGATGTCGCGCGTTGCGACTATACTCGGCATGGACGCAGCAGCCGTTGAGGCGGCCGCAAAGCAGGCGCACAAACAGATCATGGGCGAGGACCTCAATACGGCGCTCGATGCGGCGGTCGCCGCAGGGCGTGTCACCCAGGCCCAGGCTGACGCGTACTACAACTGGTACGTCGCCCGGCCGGCCGGCGTCACGGGCCTCCTCGGAGGCAAGGGGCGAGTTCTACTCCATGCTGTTAAGATGAAGAACGGAACGGCAACCGTTGACCGCTTCGCGACGAAGATGGCGGCGGCCCTTGGCGTGACCGTTGAGGCGTTCCAGGCTGCCGTGAAGCAGGCCGAGAAGCAGATCGCGGATGAGGCGCTGAAGGCCAAGCTGGACGCGATGGTCGCGGCCGGTCGGCTCACCCAGGCGCAGGCAGACGAGTACCTCCAGTGGCTCCAGGCGCGGCCTGAGGGCGTCCCGGGCATACTACCCGGAATCGGCGACAATGGCCATGGCCGTGGCCCGGCTTTGAAGTTCCATTTCGGCAGGCCGGACCCGGGCAAGCCGGCCCCGCAGCAGGCGCCCGCGCCCACCAACACGAGCGTGAACCTGTAATCAGCAGAAGGTATCGCAGTGGCGACGAGAGTCCTCGTAGTCGAAGACGACCCGAACACCGCCGATCTGGTGAAGATGTATCTTGCACGCGACGGCTACGAGGTCTCCGTCGCCCGCGACGGCGCGGAGGGGCTGCGCAGGGCGCGGCAGGACTCCCCGGACCTGCTCGTGCTGGACCTGATGCTCCCGCGTATGGACGGCATGGAGGTCTGCCGGGCGATCCGCCAGGAGTCCGACGTCGCGATAGTGATGCTCACCGCCCGGTTCAGTGAAGAGGACAGGCTCGCGGGCCTGGACCTGGGGGCGGACGACTACGTGACAAAGCCGTTCAGCCCGAGGGAGCTGGCGGCCAGGGTGAGGGCGGTGCTCCGGAGGACTGCGAAGGACGCGGCGGAGCAAAAGGGCGCGGAGCTGAAGCACGGCGACGTGCGCGTGGACATGACGAATAAGGCCGCGTACCTGGGCGGTACGCCGCTGAAGTTGACGGCCACCGAGTTCCGAATGCTCGTCATGTTCATCCGTGAGCCGGGGCGGGTATTTTCCCGGGACGAGATTATCGACAAGGTGTTCGGTTACGACTTCGATGGGCTGGACAGGACCGTAGACGCTCACGTTTCCCACCTGAGGCGCAAGCTGCAGCCCGCGAAGGACAGCCGGAAACACATCAGCACCGTCTATGACATGGGGTACAGGTTCGGCAATGACCAGGTGGTTTCATAGCCTCCACTTCAGGATAATCATCAGCTTCGCCTTCGTGCTGGCGCTGGCGCTGACGGCCGTAGGCCTCTTTTTCCGCGGCGCCGTCCAGAGGGAGGTTGCTGCGTACCAGGAGGCGGTGGAGGAGGCGCGCGCGCAGCACGTGGAGCGCCTGATATCCCATTACTACGCCCGGAACCAGAGCCTGGCCGGCGTGCAGGATGAGCTGGACTCCGCGGCATCGCTCTATAGCTGGGAGATCGTTCTCCGCGACAACACGGGCAAAATCGTTGCCGAAACGGCCCCCAGGCCGCTGCCGAATGAGCCGCGGCGGTTCCATCCCGATTTCAGGATGGGCGGCCGCGGGGCGGGCCTTCCGCGGCAAGCGATAAGGCAGCTTCAGCCGATCGCGAACAATCTCGGCGCGCAGATAGGGTCGCTGACAATCGCGCCGAGCGCGGACCCGACCGCGGCAATCGACCCGCCCATATCCCGCCTCGGGGCAGCGCTGAACAGGTCCCTCGTGCTCACCGGCGCTGTTGCGGGCTTCACAGGGGTGCTGCTGCTGACGCTCGTTTCACAACGGATGCTGGGGTCCGTGAGGCACCTTACCGTGGCCGCGCGGCGGCTAGGCGCGGGCGACCTTTCGCAGCGGGTGCGGGCCACCGGAAACGACGAAGTGGCGGCGCTTGGGAAGACGTTCAACTCGATGGCGGTTGCATTGCAGGAAGCCGAGAGGCAGCGCCAGGCGCTGATGGCAGACCTTGCCCACGAGCTGGGGACGCCGCTCTCCAACATCCAGGGTTACGTTGAGGCGATGAAGGACGGCGTGATGCCGAGCACCGGCGGCGCGCTGGAGACGATTGAGCAGCAGGTGGTGCACCTGACGCACCTGGTTGAGGACGTGAAGTTCCTGGCGATGGTGGACGCGGGCGCCATACGGCTGAACAGGGAGAAGGACTCGCTCGGAGACGTGCTCCGCCGCGCGCTATCTGCTTTCCAGGCGAAGGCTGCGGCGAAGGGCATAACGCTCTCGATAGATATGTTCGTCTCCGTTCCTCCTGTTTCGATGGACAGGGTGCGCATCGGGCAGGTGATAACTAACCTGCTTGAGAACGCGGTGCGGCACACCGGCGCCGGCGGGAAGATACACGTATCGGCCGGCATGGAAGCGGCAAGCCTGGTAAGGGTGAGCGTGTCGGACACGGGGGAGGGGATCCCACAGGAGGCGCTGCCGCACATCTTCGACAGGTTCTTCCGCGCGGACCCTTCGCGGAACCGCACGACGGGAGGCGCGGGGCTGGGGCTCACGATTTTTAAGAAGCTGGTTGAGGCGCACGGGGGAACGGTCGGTGTGGAGAGCAAGGTTGGCGTGGGGACGACGATGACGTTCACCCTCCCGGTGACATAGGCGATTTCCTGTTTTGACGGACCTGCGGGCGTATCGAGCCCGCCTATCCAGAAGAGGGCGAGGGTGAAAGATGTTTGGCAAGCAGGGAGTCGCGATCAAAGGGATGAAGCTGTGGCAGGCCGCTATTGCGGCGGTGGCCGTCGTCGGCGCCGGTGGGGCAGGGTATGTGGGATACTCGATGGCCACAGGGCCAAACGACGGCCTTGGGGAGAACGAGCAGGTTATCCCGGTGCAGGTGGGCGACCTGGTCAACGACATCACCATTAACGGCAGCCTGGCTTACGGCAACCGCGAGACGCTGCAGTTCAGCCGCCAGGGAACAGTCGCCAACCTTTCGGCGGTGGTCGGGCGGACTGTGACTGAGGGCCAGGCGCTGGCAAGGCTGGACAGCGACTCCATTTCGGCGCTTGAGAAGCAGGTGACGCAGGCGAAGATAAGCCTCATTGCCGCGGAGAAAGCGCTGGCCGCCGCGAAAGACCCGTTCACAGCCAAACAGGTGCTTAACTCGGAGATCGCCGTGGCCAATGCGAAGATCGCGCTGGCAAACGCGGAGGCTTCGCTGGACGCCATGCTGAAGCCTTCAGCGCAATCGGTCGCACAGTCTGAGCTGGCAGTGATCAATGCCACGACGGCCCTCGATAAGGCGCAGGCGGCGCTGGACAGGATTGTCAGTCCAACTGAGGCAGATGTGGCCAAGGCGAAGGCCGCTGTCGCGAGCGCGGCCACCTCGCTTCGGAACGCCGGGACGGCCCTCAACAAGCTGATGAACCCTAGCGCGGCGGACATCGCCAAGTCGGAGCTCGCGGTCGCCAGCGCCCGCACGGCATACGACAACGCGGTCACGGCCTATGCTGACCTGATGGCCCCGCCGACGGTGACGGAGATCGCGGACGCGAATTCCCGCATCGCTGCGGCCGAGGCGACGCTCCTGGGCGCGCAGAACGACCTCAAGAGCGCGCAGGCTACTTGGGACGGCAATGTCAAAAACGCTGAAGCTGCGCTCTCAACCGCCGAGGACGGCTACCGGGGCGTGTACCTGAAGTGGCTCGGCATCGACATAGGGGACGGACTGGAGAAGACGCCGGAGCAGTACCTCTCGCTATGGGGGGCGGACCTGAAGACGCTGTTTGACAAGTCGACGCAGTCGTCGAATATCGCAGGCTTCGTCTACGATACCCCGACTGACAACCCTGCGACGCCGTGGAACGAGATGACGGTCTACACCTGGTTGGCCTTTTTCCCAGGCATTGTTTATGCATCGTGCGACGGCATCACGCTTCCCGCGCAGGGGGTGTGCATCAAGCAGGAGATCAACAGCGCGTGGGCAGCGCTAGGCAGCGCGCAGACGGCGGCCGTTACGGCGCAGTCCCAGGCGGGGAAGGCCGTGGCGAATGCGGAGACGGCTGTGACGGCGGCCGCGACTGCGCTGGATGCGCGCAAGTCTGATCTGGTCACCCTGATGGCCGGCCCTACGGCTGATGCGGTGCAGGCCAAGAAGAACAGCGTGGAAGTTGCGAAGGCTTCCCTGGCGGACGCGGAAGCTGCGCTAGCTGATCTCAAGGACGGGCCGGACGTTTTCCAACTGGATATCCAGGGTCAGCAGGTTGCGACGGCCCGCGAGACGCTGCGGACGGCGGAGGCGGCGCTGGCGGACCTGCTGGCCGGCACGGCGAACTCGGGCTACGCGGCGCAGGCCAAGCAGGTGACCATTTCGCAGGCCAACCTGGACAAGGCGGTTGCGGACCTTGCGAAGCTGACTTCAGCCCCGGACGCTAACGAGCTTATCGTCAAGCAGTCCCAGGTGGATATCGCCCGCGAGAACCTCATGGACGCCGAGACCACCCTGGCGAGCTATCACCAGGTGGACGACCTGCAAATAGCGCTGCGAGAGTCGGACCTGATCGCCGCGAAGGCGGCGCTGGTGACCGCGGAGGCAAACCTTGAGGGCGCCACGCTGAAGGCGCCGTTCAACGGCATCATATCCAGCGTGGCCGTATCGGTTGGCTCCAACGTTAACCAGAATACCGCCGCCATAGAGATTGTGGACCCCAAAGTGGTGGTTCTTTCCGGCGCGGTTGACGAGATAGATGTGCTCTTCATTCGCACGGGCGATGCTGCCGCAGTATCGCTTGAGGCGCTGGGCGGGCAGGTGCTGGAGGGCGAGATCACGTCGATCGCCTCTGCCGCGAGATCTCAGAACGGCGTTGTCACGTACCCGATTACCATCACGGTGCAGCCTCCGCAGAACATGTCGCTGCCGGAAGGTATGACGGCCGTAGCGCAGATTATCGTGCAGGAGCAGCGCAACGGAATCCTGGTCCCTCTGCAGGCCGTGTATGGGACGTACCAGGCGCCGGTGGTAAAGCTGGTAAGCTCGGCCGGCAAGGTTGAGGAGCGGCCTGTCACGCTAGGCATAAGCGATGACTTCTGGACCGTTGTGACATCCGGCCTGGCCGAAGGCGATAGGGTGGCGATGACCACGACTGTCGTAACGACATCGCAGGTCACGGCGAACACACTGCAATCGTTCCAGACCCAGCGGAACCTGATTCGTGGCGGGCAGGCCGGGGTCACCGGCGCGGGCGGGGCCACCGGCGGCCAGTTCAGAGGCCAGTTTGGCGGCACGGGTGGGATAGGCCGCCAGGGCGGCCTTGTGCCGGGGGGCCGGTAGCCGTGGCACACCCGCTCATAGTATTAACGGACGCGACGAAGGTCTACCGTTTGGGTAAGGTGGACGTGCACGCCCTGGACGGCGTGACCCTGGCGGTCGAGAAGGGCGAGTTCCTGGCGATCATGGGCGCGTCGGGGTCTGGCAAGTCCACCATGATGAACTTGCTCGGATGCCTGGACGTTCCCACTACCGGTGCGTACTTGCTGGACGGCGAGGACGTGAGCCGGATGAGCGACAACAAGCTTGCCGAGGTGCGCAACTGCAAGATCGGATTTGTGTTCCAGCAGTACAACCTATTGCCGAAGCTTACGGCCGTGGCAAACGTGGAGCTCCCGCTCGTGTACGGCAACGTGGCGGACAGGCGCGCCCGGGCGCTGGAAGCGCTGGGCAGGGTGGGCCTGGCCAAGAGGGCGGGGCACAAGCCGTCCGAGCTTTCCGGCGGAGAGCAGCAGCGTGTGGGCATCGCGCGGGCGCTCGTGAAGAGCCCGGCGATTTTGCTGGCCGACGAGCCGACTGGCAACCTGGACTCCCGCTCCAGCGGGGAGATCATGGCTTTCATTCAAAAGTTGAACGACGAGGACGGCATCACGATCATCCTGGTCACTCACGAGCCGGACATTGCGGCGCACGCCCGGCGGGTGGTGACGATGCGAGACGGCAAGGTCATTCGCGACCAGCTCCAGGAGCCGGTGCGCGCGGCCGTCCCGGCCGGGGCGAGGGTTTAGCGGCATATGAACAGCATTTCAACCATCATCACGGCGCTCTCCTCGCTGAACTCCAACCGGCTGCGGGCCGGGCTGGCGCTGCTTGGCATCGTCATCGGCGTCACGGCGGTCATCGCGCTGATGTCCATCGGGCGGGGCGCGCAGAAGCAGGTCACATCGCAGATAGAGTCGCTCGGCACCAACCTGCTGTTCGTGAACCCGGGCGCTACCACCGTCGGCGGCGTCGCCGGGCTGGCGGGGAGCGCGACGACGCTGACGCTTGACGACGCCTTCGCCCTCGTGGACCCTCTGTTTGCGCCGTCAGTTATCGCCACGGCGCCGGAGATACGGACTGTTGGGCAGGTGGTGGCGGGGAGGAAGAACACCAGGACGCAGGTCGTCGGCGTGACGCCGGACTATGCGCCTGTGCGCGGCATGTCCATCGACTCGGGGGCTTTCATCCAGCCGCAGCATATCTCCAACTACTCCGAGGTGACCGTCCTCGGCGCCACTGTATCCGAGACGCTGTTCGGAAACAGGGACCCGGTAGGAGAGTTTGTTCGAATCAACGGCAGGCAGTTCGTCGTAGTGGGAGTGCTGGAGAAGATGGGGGGCAGCGCGCAGGGCAGCTTCGACAACCAGATCGTCGTGCCGATCACAACGGCGTACTACCGGCTGTCCTCGCAGAGGACGACGGAGGGGTCGATCAGCGTCCAGCTGATTAACGTCCAGGTAAAAAGCGCCGGTCTTATGGAGCAGGCCGTGACGGAGGTCGCGACTGTCCTGCGGCTTCGGCACCGCATCACGGGCGAGGACGATTTTACGATAAGCAGCCAGCAGGAGACCATCGAAGCGTTGAACGAGACCACCAGCACGTTCGTTGTGTTCCTAGGGGCTATCGCGGGCATATCGCTGCTTGTGGGCGGCATCGGCATTATGAACATCATGCTCGTTTCGGTGACGGAGCGGACGCGTGAGATCGGCATACGCAAGGCTATCGGCGCGAAGCGCAGGGACATCCTGCTGCAGTTCGTGCTGGAGGCGACGCTCCTGAGCCTTGGCGGCGGCCTTGCGGGCGTTGCGCTCGGGCTCGCGGCGTCTAACTTCATTGACGGAAAGAGCTTCGGGACGCAGTCGTTCACGACAGCGTTCAGCGGGGATATAGCCCTGCTGGCGCTGGTGGTATCCTCGGGGATCGGGCTCTTTTTCGGAATCTACCCGGCGATGCGGGCGGCGCGCCTGCATCCCATCCAGGCGCTGCGGTACGAGTAAGCTATCGAGGGCTTCACAGGGGGCATTTATGAAGCGGACGGTCGGGTTTCTGGCATATCTCGCCGCGCTTGGCAGCGCGATTATGGTCGGCTGTGCCGGCGGGACGCCTGCCGCCGAGACGGCAGGTTCATCTGCCATCTCAGGGCTTCCGACCCCCAGCCGCGCCTTGAGCCAGGCGGCTCCCGCCGCCGAGCCCACCGCTGCGGCGCCCGCGGCTCCGGCCGACCGGCAGCAGGGGATGGAGCAGATCCTCGCGCAGATACAGGCCCGCGTGGACGCCGGAGAGATCACGGCGGCGCAGGCGGCCGAGCTGAGGCAGAGGCTGGAGGCAGGCGGCCCCGGCGGTCCAGGAGGCCGCGGCGGCGCGTTCGTCAAACGGGGCGGCGCCATCGGGACGCTCGTGGCCATCGATGGCTCCACGTTGACGATCAACGGGCAGCAGGGCGAAGTCAAGGCGACCATAGGGGCGGACACCGTCATTACAATCAGCGCGACCAGCACCGCGTCAGCCCTGAAGGTCGGTTCAACCGTAATGGTAGCCGGCCAGCGCGATGCCGACAACGTGTACACGGCCTTCTCATTCACCGAAATACCGCAAGACGGCGGGCCGCTTGGAGGGCTGGCGCAGCGCTTCCAGGGGCAGGAGGGCGGGACGACTGCGCCTCAGCAGCAGGGCCAGGCCGGGGGGTTCTTCCTAGGCGGCCAGGCGGGTGGGCAGCTCGGCGGGCAGATAGACCCGCGGACCCGGCAGCAGCTCTTCCAGCAGTTCCAACAGGGGGGAGGGTTCCAGGGACAGGGTGGGGGTCCGCAGGCCCAGGCGCAGGCGAAACGTCTCACCGGCACCGTGGACAAGATTGAGGGCGAAGTGGTCACGGTGAACACCGCCCAGGGTCCATTGCGCGTGAACATAACGGCGGACACGTTCGTCAACTGGACCCGCGCAGGTACGATCGCGGAGCTCAAGGTGGGCGAGCCGGTGATAGTGAACGGCCAGCCGGGCGCGGGTGGGGTCATAGCCGCGACGTCTGTCTCCACGGGCCAGCAGGCATTCGGCGGCGTACGCGGCGGCATCCAGGGCCAGGCCGGCGGCGGCGGCCTGCGCGGCCAGGGCGGCATCCCGCCGGTCCCGGCAGGCACCGTGCAGTAGATAGGGCCAGAAGCCATGCGATTTATCGAGGGGGGCGGGTCACACAGACCCGCCCCCAGTCTTTTTGCGGGTAGCAAAGGGCTGCCGCATAGGCGAAGCGCTCCGGGGGTTATTTACTAGTTGCCGGCACGCTAAGAAGCTGTTGGATTTCCTCGGGAATGTCGGCTGGAAGCGAGAGCGGCCGGTTGACCGCCGTTACGATGGTGGTGCTCGTCATGGTGCTGCGGAAAGGGCCATCGGGTTGCTGGGGGAGTCGCCACACATTTACGCGTTCTCCCGTGGACGTATTTACGCAATCGATCTGCTTGGGAGGGAGCCAGTCCCACGTCTGGTCCTGAAGGAGGTCTTCCCGATCGGGCCTGCCGTAGCTCGTGACCTCTCCATAACCTTCACCGAACGGCTTGCACCAGTCTTTCTGGGCCTCGTCGTTGGAGAATACCGGCAGGTCCGCGGTAGCCTCCATGGTGACCTCCATTCTGCGCAGAAGTCCGTCGTCCATCCCTATCCACACGGCCAGGGTAGTTTTCTGGAGTTTGATCGTCCACGTGTCCTTGAGAGCGGAGCCGATAGGGGACGGCGTGCGCTCACCGCTCCATTCGCGACGGACGGCGTGGTATACGTCAACCTTCTCGTTGCTTAAAGTCGTCGTTTCGATCCTGGAAATCTCATCGAATTCTTCGGTAAGCCGCTCTAGGTCGGACATAAAGACTGCCGTGGACTTGAAATCGCCGGATGCGATCACACCGTTGGGGGCGCTACTCCTCGTCCATGGGCCCAGTACGGACGGTAAGACGGACCGGTCCAACGGCTCTCTTCTGAACAGGACGCTGCTCGTTCTAAGCGTCTGCAATTCGACTCGGGTCGTCACCTGGCCGTTGCGGGATTGAGTGGACGTTATCTCCAGGAAGCCAATCCCGCGGAGAAGGTCGTCCTGATAAGCGTATGTGCTGGTGGTAACGAAACCGGGCGTAATGGGAGAATGCCGGACAGACTCCATCGCGTAGTGGATTGTCTCTACCTGCGACATCTTCTGGTAAGCGGCGGCGAATGCATCCCTTGGCGAGAGAGGGGAAGCGGTGCTTCCAGGGCTGATGTGCGCCATATAGGCAGCCGAGGCAATCGCAATTACGGCCACGGCTGTCGCAGCGGTTACCACCCTTACATACCCTGGGACAGTGAACGTCCTGGTCGGCCGGGCTGCCCTTCTACTTATGGCCTTCCACCGGTCGGCCTCGATTGTCATGGGATCGAGCCGTTCCGAAAGGGCTGCCCTGACGGCATCCTCATTGATGTTGCGCTGTGATTCTTTCATCGTCGTATCTCCTCAGGCTGATCGCTCTGTCACTAATGTGTTGATGCACGGTGGAGATCTTCGTAATTTGGCCTGTCCGCATCTTCGGCAAACTCAGCAGGCAATGTCTCGCCCAATTTCTTCAACGCGTTGTGCAGGCGGGACTTCACGGTGCCTTTTCTACAGTGCATCGCCAACGCCATCTCGGCCTCGTTGAACCCGTGGTAGTATCTGAGCACGACCGCCATGCGGTGCTCGGGAGACAGGGCTCCGATGGCGTGCCACAGTGCTGCGCTAGCCTCTGATTGTATGGCCTGCTCATCAGGCGCCATGTCAGGCGAAGGCAGCCATTCCGCCTCTTCCAACTGCGCTCCGCGCCGGTTCTGCCGCCTCAGCTCGCTAATCGAAAGATTGGCGGCGATCCGATGCAGCCACGGCCGGAAGGGACGGTTGGCATCGTAACCCCGGATGGACCTGAAGACGTGGACGAAGACATCCTGGGTTACATCCTCGGCTGCCACCTTATTGCGCAAGATGGCGTACGCCGTCCGCATCACGGCGTCGCGATGAATCGCAAACAGCACGCCGAGGCCGTCAAGGTCACCTAGCCGGCAACGCTCGATCGCATCTTTCTCATCCATTGTTGCTCCACATGTTTCACGGGAGACGGACCGGGATTTCGCGCGTATCCTACTATCTATTCGCATGTGGCGTGCAGAAGGTTCACCGGGGGGTATAAGATATCGGGGAATTGCTACGGGTGAGAGGAATATGAGGACAGTTGACCTGAGGAGCGATACGAAGTCTTTGCCTTCGCCGGAGATGCGGAGGGCGATTGCGAAAGCAGAGCTTGGCGACGACGACTCCGGGGAGGACCCCACCGTTAACCGGCTGGAGGCGATGGCCGCGAAGATGCTGGGCAAGGAGGCGGCGCTGCTGGTCTCCAGCGGGACGCAGGGCAACCTGGTGTCGATTCTCGCCGAGACCAACCGCGGCGACCACATTCTGCTCGGCGACCAGACGCACATCTACCTGGGCGAGGGCGGCGGGGTTGCCCAGATCGCGGGGGTGTCGCTTTACCCGCTGAAGAACACGGACGACGGGCTGTTCAGCCTGGATGAGATGAAGGCTACCCTCCACGCAGGTGAATACGGCTGGCCGAAGGCGACCCTCGTGTGCATCGAGAATACGCAGAACCTGGTAGGCGGCAAGGTGGTGACGCCGGAGATGATGCGGCAGGCTGGCGAGATCGCGCGGTCGTACAACCTGCCGGTGCACCTTGACGGCGCGCGGCTCTTCAACGCCGCGGTCTACCTTCGCGTGCCAGTGGCAGAGCTTGTGAAGGACGTGGACTCCGTGACGTTCTGCCTTTCGAAGGGCCTCGCCTGCCCGGTGGGGTCGATCGTGTGCGGGTCGAAGAAGATGGTCGATGAGGCGCGGAAGTGGCGGAAGCTGCTGGGCTCCAGCATGCGGCAGGCGGGGATAATCGCCGCGGCCGGCGTGGTGGCGCTCGAGCACATGGTGGACAGGCTTGCGGAGGACCATCAAAATGCCTACAGGCTGGCGCGCGGGCTGGCGTCGATTCCCGGCGTTGAGATCGACCCCGAGGGAGTGCAGACAAACCTGGTTTTCTGTAAGATTGCCGGTGCGCCGGGGAACGAGCTTTCACAGAGGTTCGCTGAGCGCGGGGTGAAGTTCTACCACATGGGCCAGCAGCGGTTCCGACTGGTGACGTACTACGGCATCACGTCGGAAGATATCGACTACGCGCTGGAGGGGATCGAGGCGGTGGTGAGGAAGCAGGGCCGGTGAAAGCCGGATTTCGGTGGGGGTCCCGATGTAATCGGGGCCCTCGTTGGGCACCGGACAGGCAGACGCCGGCAATGGTCCGCGACAATCGGTAACCCGCCCGAAAGGAACCAGGGCAGGTCTCAGACGTGCCCCTACCGCGTGGGCGCTGAAACTTATTGAAGAGGGGAAACTAATGGCGCGCGTGGATTTACCTGAAATGCAGACTATTACCGCCACTAAGGTGGGGGCGCCGCCGGCGTGGGCGCTGATGCAGCGGCAGCTTATGCAGACGATGGAGGCCGGAGCGGAGGTAATGGTCCGCAAGTACCAGGAGCGCGGAGGCGCTCTGTACTACGGCGATTGCGTGGACGACCTGTATGAGCGCTTCTACAACTGGGGGCTTTTCTACGCCATCGGCGGCAGCGACCGTGTGCTGGAGCTGGGCCTCAGCTCATGGAACGCCATCACGCGCTACAACGACGACGGCATCGTCCACCGCAAGAAGCACACGCACTTCAAGCACGGCGACTGGCGCAAGTACAACCAGCAGCTTCACAACGAGTACTTCAACAAGCAGACTCAGTCCGGTGCCGGCTCGTCCGAGTGGCACCACATGGGCGAGGGGAACATGGCGTTCTACGGGTTCGGCCTTGCCGACCCGACGATCTCGGAGAACGTGCGCCGCTCCCGCCGCTTCGCTGCCATGTTCATGGGAGAGGACCCGGAGGCGCAGAACTTCGACCCGAAGCGCGGGTTCTTCCTGTCGCCCATTCAGACGAGCGAGGGGCCATGGACCAACGGCACCGTTGAAAAGGCCATCTGGTGGCTGCAGGGCAAGCCGCAGAATCCCATGGCGCCCAATGGCAGGCGCTCGACGCTCTACCCCGTCATTAAAGAGCTCCAGCCCGGCTGGGAGAACGACCCTTCGCGGCGCGACAAGATCGTGGACCTTTTCGAGAAGATCGTCCTGAGGGGCGACACGCCCCAGAGCAACGCGGCGACGGCGCTGATCACGAATGCATACCTGTACACGGGCGAGGAAAAGTACCGGAAGTGGGTGCTCGACTATGTTGAAGGGTGGATGGACCGCATCAAGCTGAACAACGGCATTGTGCCGGACAACATCGGCTGGGGTGGCAAGATCGGCGAGTTCCGCGAAGGCCAGTGGTGGGGCGGCCTGTACGGCTGGAGCTGCCGCGGCATGACGAACATCTTCCACTCGCTCACCATCGGCGCGGAGTGTGCGCTGCTGCTCAGCGGCGACTACGGCTACCTGGACCTGATCCGCTCGCAGGTGAAGGTGCTGATGGACAACGGCAAGAAGGACGAGCAGGGCAACTTCGTCGCACCCACGATGCACGGGTACCAGGGGTGGTTCAACCACGCGCCGCTGCGGACGAAGGAGCCGATCCATATCTGGCACAACTCGATGTCTGACGACGACCGGGCATTCCTGGACTACCTGCGGGACACGAACAAGTCAGTCGACTGGCTTGAGCAGCCGCAGGTGGGAGAGAAGTCGTTCCAGGACACGGACAAGGCGCGGTTCATGTTCCTGGAGGGGAAGAACCCGGACTGGCCGGTGAAGGCGTTGTCCGCCGAGCTTGGCGATGTGCTGCGCGTGGTGGACAAACAGCGCGTGGACGAGCGCGAAGCGGACAAGATGATAGAGGACAACATCGAGCCCAGCAGCCCGATCAATACTCAGGCGCTGATCCAGATGGCCCTGGGCGCGCCGCAGACGGTTTACAACGGAGGCCTGCTCCAGGCGCGCGTGCGCTACTTCGACCCCGACCGCGCGCGCCCCGGCCTGCCGCCGGACGTCGCCGCGCTGGTGGATACGGTTACGGGCGATTCGGGCGGCATCCAGCTTGTCAACACCAGTTTCACTGAGACGCGCCGGGTGATCGTGCAGGCGGGCGCGTTCGGTGAGCACAGCTTCACGGAGGTCCGCTGCCGTGTACAGGGCGAGGACGGTGAACGGTCGGTGCGGGCGGACTCGCAGTACTTTGCCGTGACCCTCCCGCCGTCCACATCCGTCCGCATGCTGGCCGGGCAGAAGCGGTTCGTGAACAAGCCGTCGTACGCTTTCCCCTGGCACGGCGGCAAGGTGACGGCGCCGTTCCAGTAGGGGTACGGGGTGCTACCCTTCAGAAGCGCCAGCCGCGCTGGCCGCCGAGGGCGCGCTCGGAGGGACCGCTGTCGTCTGCGGGCTCCGGCTCGCCTACGAGGTTGCCGGACGCGTCCAGGTACCGAAGGTCCTGCCCGTAGAGGCGGCCCTTGAGCACGTTGACCAGGCTTTCGCGTATGTCTGCGAAGGCGGGGTTGTCCGACATGTCCTGCATTTCGTCGGGGTCGTTGAGCATGTCGAATAGCTGGAAGCGGTTGCCCGTCGGGTAGTAGATCAGCTTGAACCGGTTGTCTCGAATCATGCGTGAGGCGCGGGTGTCCTCCCAGTGCTCGCCGTACAGGTATTCGTGGCGCTTCTCGCCCAGCATCGACAGGCCCTCGACGGTCTCAAGCACCGGTATGCCGCACAGCTCCAGCAGCGTCGGCATGATGTCCGCCTGGGCAACGAGACGGTTGTCCCGCTTGTTGCGCGGCATGTCCTTCCTGTTCGCGGGCGGCGTGAAAACCATCGGTATCTTCGTCGCCTCTTCGTAGAACAGGTCTTTCGAGTATTGCCGGTGGTTGCCGATCATCTCTCCGTGGTCGGCCGTGAACATGATCGCCGTGTTCTCCAGCAGACCTTCCTCCCGCAGCAGCCCCAGCACCAGGCGGACCTGGTGGTCCACGTGCGTGCACAGAGCGTAGAACGCCTGCCTCGCCAGCCTGATCGCGGCGTCCGAATACGGGTCCTGTCCGAAGCGACGCGACCGTAGCGCGTACGGCATTTTGGCAAGGTCGCGCGCCCACTCGCCTACGATGGGCATGTCGATGTCCACGTCTGCATACATGTCCAGGTAGTGCTGTGGCGGGGCCAGCGGCGGGTGCGGCGCGTTGAACGACATGTACCAGAACGCCGGCTTCGAGGGGTCGCGGCGCGCGATGTAGTTGGACATCTGCTTCGCGGTCCAGTTTGTCCACGTGTACTGCTCGGGCAGGTGGAAAGGGCGCGCGTTGTAGTCGTTGCTGCCCATCCCGTGGGTAAGCTCCTGCCCGGCGTAGCCGTGCTCGGCCAGGAAAATCTCGTAGTCGTCCTTCGTCATGCCCAGGTGGTGGCGGCCTTCCTCGTTTAGAAGCGCGTCGTCAAAGCCTATGCGGTCGCGGGGAGGGTAGACGTGCAGCTTGCCGACCGCGTAGGCCTGGTAGCCGGCGTTTCGGAACGTCTGCGCCATGGTAGGCAGGCCCTCCGGCATGGGCTCGTATTCTTTGAACACCCTGTCGCCGTGTGTAGGGGAGAACGCGCCGGTCATGATCTCGCGGCGTGCCGGGATGCAGCTTGGGACTGTGGCGTAGGCGTTGGTGTACGCGATGCCGTTCTCGATTAGCTGGTCGAGGGTGGGTGTGAGGATGGCGGGGTGCCCGAGCGCGCCTATGAGGCGGCCGTACCAGTGGTCCGTGCAGATAAGCAGTACGTTGGGTCTATCCATCTTCGCTCCGGTGGCCCTGTAGCGCTTTGGGTCTAGAGGCGTGACCAGGCGCGGTCCGCGGTACTTCGGGTTCAGCAGTCGCCATGCGATCAGCACGGCGACGAGGTCGCCCAGGACGAACATCAGCAGCAGCGCCATGAAGATGTTGCCCCAGTTGGACCACTGGACGGTGACATTGTCGGGCGTCCACCGTATGACGGAGTGGCTTCCGAGGAACCCGGTCACGTTGATCCGGTAGTCCTCGGTGTATGCCAGCATGCTGTCTGCGCCTGTGGTATCGCGCAGGGAGAAGTACACCTTGCGCGCCGCAGCGCCCGACTGGCCTGCGGGCAGGTTGCCGCGCGGGACGGTGACGTAGGCGGTGTGGACGGACGTGCCCGGCGGTAGCGCGGCGAGGAACGCCTCGGGCGTATCGAGAATCGTGCCGCCGACATCCAGAATCGGCTCGCGCCGCGCGCTTATGCGACCGTCGTCAGTGAATGAGAATCGGTACTCAGAGGGACGGTCCACCGGCGAGACGGTGCGTGTCTCCTCGATCACGGAGGACGTTGGAATCACCTCCATCTTTGTTGATCGCAGGCTTAACACGATGAACATGAGCGCGGCCCAGCCCAGGACGGGCAAGGCAATTTTGAGGAGCGTTTCCAGGTTCTTCATGCGTGTGCCTCCTTCGCGCCTGCAGGAAAGCTAGTACCGGTATCCCCGCTGATTGCCGTAGCTGCCGTCCGGCATAGAGGGCCGGAAGACGATCCTGTCCGGTGTGCCTACCAGCTTACCGTCTTTGACGTAACGAAGGTCGTCGCCGTACAGGTTTTCGATGAGGAGTTCCGTAAGCTCCTTGCGCGCGGCCGCGTGTGCCGAGTCCTCAGAAATGTCGTGCATCTCGTTCGGGTCGTTCTGCAGGTCGAACATGTGGAAGCGGTTGCCCACCGGGTAGTAGACCAGCTTGTAGCGCCGGTTTCGGACCATGCGCGTCGCGAAGGCGTTCTCCCAGTGCTCGCCGTAGATGTAGTCGCGCTTCTTTTCGCCCACAAGGGAGAGGCCTTCCACGGTCGGCGGCGTCGGGATGCCGCACAGGTCCATCAGGGTAGGAAAGATGTCCGCCTGCACAGCGAGGCGGTCATCGCGGCGGTTCTTGCCGATGTCCTTGCGCGAGGCCTGCGGCATCAGGAGCAAGGGCACCTTGATGGAGTTCTCGTACATCACCGCCTTTGCGTACATGCCGTGGTTTCCGAGCATGTCCCCGTGGTCGGAGGTGAACATGATGATCGTGTTGTCCAGGGTGCCCTTGCCGGGCGCGATGCCGTAAGTGCCGTATGCCTTGGGGTCCTTCCCGGTGGTGTCCAGCTCGCGGATGGTGCCCATGACAAGGCGTATCTGGTGGTCTATGTGCGTCGCAAGGGCGTAGAACGCCTGGCGGGCCTTCCTGACGGCGCGATCGGGATAGAGGTCCGGGCTGTGGCGGCGCGCGCGGACGGCGTAAGGCAGCTTCGCGCGGTCCTTCGCCCATTCGCCCGTGAACGGCTCGTCGATCTCCAGGTCGCGATAGATGTCCATGTACTCCGCCAGTGGGGCCAGCGGAGGGTGCGGGTGGTTGAACGACATGTACCAGAACGAGGGCTTGCGAGGGTCCCGCCGCGCGATGGCCTTGCTCATCTGGTATGCCGTCCAGTTCGTCGGATGGAACTTCTCGGGCAGGTGCCAAGGGCGGGTCAGGTAGTCGTTGTGAGACATGCCGTGGCCGAACTCCTGGCCGGAGTAGCCCTCGTCGTGCAGGTATAGCTCGTAGTCGTCCTTCCGGAGGCCGAACTGGTGGCGGCCTTCCTCGTTCAGCAGGATGTCATCGAAACCTATGCGGTCGCGGGGAGGGTAGACGTGCAGCTTGCCGACGGCGAAGGTCTGGTAGCCGTTGGCCCGGAACGTCTGGGCCAGCGTGGGCAGGTGCTGCGGCATCGGCAGCTTTTCATTGAAGACGCGGTCTCCGTGGGTGCGGGCGTGGGTGCCGGTCATTATCTCGCGCCGGGCCGGGATGCAGGACGGCGTGGGAGCGTAGGCGTTTGTGAACGCCACGCCGCTCATGATGATCTGGTCCAGTGTGGGCGTCAGCACCGTGGGGTGGCCGAGCGCGCCGATCATCTGGCCGAACCAGTGGTCCACGCTGATGAGGAGTACGTTGGGTCTATCCATTGGTCGCTCCAGAGAGGGAGTGATGGGTGAACCGGATTAGATGCCAATCGCGCGTCAGAAGCGCCATCCGCGCTGGCCGCCCAATTGGCGGTCGTTGTGGGAAAGATTCGGCCCTTGCATGTCCGGCAGACCGACGAGCCTGCCGTCCTGGACCCAGTCGGTGTCTCCGCCGTAGAGGAGGGATATGAGCTCCTCTTCCAGGCGCGCGCGCGTATCAGCGTGGGCAGGATCGTTTGAAAGGTCGCGGGTCTCTTCGCGGTCGAGATGGAGGTCAAAGAGCTGCACGCGGTTGCCGACAGGGTAGTAGATGAGCTTGTATCGAGCGTCACGGACCATGCGTGTGGACTGGGCGTCCTCGTAGTGCTCGCCGTAAAGGACCTGGCGCTGTCTCTCGCCCAGCAGGTCCAGCCCCTCCACTGTGCCGGGGACCGGGATGCCGCACATTGCGAGCAGCGTGGGCATGATGTCGGCCTGAAGCGCGAGGCGGTCGTCGCGCTTGCCTCGCGGCATGTTGTTGCCGGCTGCAGGAGGTGCCAGGACCATCGGGATGCGGGTGGCGCCCTCGTACATAGTGTCCTTCGCCCAGGTACCGTGATCGCCGAGGACGTCCCCATGGTCCGACGTGAACATGATAGCTGTGTTTTCCAGGAGGCCTTCCTCACGCAACAGGCCTATCACAAGGCGCATCTGGTGGTCGATGTGGGTGCACAGCGCGTAGAACGCCCGGCGGGCGACGCGAATGGCATCGTCGGAATAGAAGCCGCGAGGGAAGCGTCTCACGCGGATGGCGTAAGGCATCGCGTCGAAGTCCTCGCACCAGTCGCCGTAGACGGGCATATCGATGTCTACGTCCGCGTACATTTCGAGGTAGTCCTTCGGCGGCGCCAGCGGAGGGTGCGGCGCATTGAAGGACATGTACCAGAAGGCGGGCTTTGATGGGTCGCGCCTGACGATGTAGCTGGACATCTGCCTTGCGGTCCAGTTCGTCCAACTCAGGCGCTCCGGCAGGTGGTACGGGCGAACTGTGTAGTCGTTGCTGCCCATCCCGTGAGCCAGCTCGTGTCCTGCGTAACCCTGCTCCGCAAGGAACATCTCATAGTCGTCTTTCACCATGCCCAGGTGGTGTCGCCCCTCTTCGTTGAGAAGCGCGTCGTCAAAGCCTATGCGGTCGCGGGGAGGGTAGACGTGCAGCTTGCCGACCGCGTAGGCCTGGTACCCCGCGTCCCGGAAGGTCTGCGCCATGGTGGGCAGCCCCTCCGGCATTGGCTCGTACTCCTTGAATATGCGGTCGCCGTGGGTGCGGGCGTGGGTGCCGGTCATTATCTCGCGCCGGGCCGGGATGCAGGCGGGGACGGCGGAGTAGGCGTTGGTGTAGGCGATTCCGGTCTCGATAAGCTGGTCGAGCGTTGGCGTGAGGATAGCAGGGTGGCCGAGCGCCCCTACCAGGCTGCCCGGCCAGTGGTCGACGCTTACGAGGAGTGCGTTGGGTCGTTCCATTGCTACCTGTTCGGGTTGCCGGCGTCGGCGGGAGTCTCGTTCTTCGAATCGTCCGGGGTCTCGCTGCCGGGCTGGTGCTTCCTGCCCATGGCGTCCGGCTCCACACTGGCCCCGATCTGCGCGGGGGTCTCCTTGTCGCTCCACTCGTTGTAGAGGTATTTGTAGACCTGTTTGGTGACGGCCGCAATGGGGACGGCGGCAATGACGCCCCACAGGCCGCCGACCTGCGACGCCACGACGAGGATGACCATAATGGCGGCAGGGTGAATGTTCACCGCGTGGCCCTGTATCCTGGGCACCAGCAGGGTATTTTCCAACACCTGGACGCCTGCGTACAGGAGTACCACCCATACAACGTCCTCAGGAGATGTGGCGAGAGTAACCAGAATGCCCGGGATTGCGCCGAGGACGGGGCCCACCACCGGGATGAGCTCCGTCAGGCCGGCGATGATGCCAAGCAGGACCGCGTATGGAACGCCGATGGCGGACAGGCCGATGAAGACCATACCGCCAACGACGATCACGAGCACGAACTGGGTCCGGACGTACCTGCCGAAGACGGTGTTGACTATGGCCAGGATGTTCCTTGCGTGGGGCTGAATGCGCGCGGGGAACAGGTCGTAGAAGGACGCAGCGGCCTTCTCTTGGTCTTTGAGAATGTAAAAGAGGAAGAAGGGCACTATCAGGAGGCCGAATACGATGGTGAACACGGAGGATACAGCCTCGACGGTGCGCATCACCACGGAGCGTGCGGCGGAAATGGTGACTTCGCCCACTTCATTCAGCCCGTTCTGTATCTGGACGCGAATCTCTTCGGGGATCCTGTTTACGTATTCCTGGTTCCAGCTCTCAATTGCGATCCGTGCGCGGGTGAATAGCTCCGGCACCAGGTCGATAAGCTGCGATGCCTGACTCACCGCGGGAGGGACTATGAGGAGGACCGCCAGGGCGACGACGCAGAGGGCGGCGAGGTAGATGACCGCGATGGCGAGAATGCGGCTCAGCGCGGGGCGGCGGCGCCGCCATGGCATTATCCCTTCAAGCCTCGTGACGATTGGAGTGAGGATGAAGGCCAGGACGACGGAGAGGATGAAGGGGAAAAGCGCGTCCCTTGCCACGTACAGCAGATAGGCAATGGCGGCGACGGCAACGGCCACGAGTATCTGGCGCTTTCTGCTGTCGTGCATCCTGAGGGCCTCCGCTCTTGAGGCGTATCCATCGCTGGTGGAGACAACTATACTACAGCAAGCTCGCCCGGCTGGTAGAGATGTCCGGTGGTTAGGACGGCGGCCGCGACGCCACGCTCTATCGGCAATCTGCTGATGGGAAGTCCGGCCTAACGAAGCCGGACTTCCCATCAGCATGCGCCTTCAGCCGACGGCTTGCGGGGCCGCTTTCTTGCGCAGCCACTTGAATGCCAGTCCTATCCTCTTGCGGTAGACGATGAGGTTGGCAGCCGTGAGAATGAAGTAGATTACCGTCACTGCCATATGCGCGCCGGGAATCAGGAGCTGGATAAGGAAGAGTCCCATGAGTAGTAGCGCGCCCACCAGGGACATCCTCAAATCAAGAAGCAGCGAAACGGCGAAAAGCGATTGCGCCGCCGTCAGGAGGACTTCCTCTTGCTGGCGGGAGTCAAGCGGCAGCGGGTCCAGCTCGTCCGGGTGCGCGCCGAACCCTGCGCGGCGCATCAGGTGCGCGTAGAGGGCACGGGTGGAGATGTCCTTCTTGGTTGAGGTTGTCAATTGTCTCTCCCGTTAAGCAGCTTCGGAGGACTTGCGACGTGACTTGGTAGTGGCGGACTTGCTCTTATGGGCCTTTGCCTTGGGTGGCTGAGCACTGTTGGTACCAGGCTTGCGGGCTTGGTCGCGCTCTCTCCAGTAAGCAATCTCCTCTTCCGCCGTCTTGTTCCCCATCTGCTGCGACAGCGCCGATTGGGCCTCGTGCATCATCTCCACCGCGTCGAATTTTTTTGGAGGAGCGATTCCTGCGGTGAGTAGGACAAGGTCAGCCTTTGTAATAGCCTTGTCTGTCTGATCTTGCCACGCAACCAACCGTTTCCGCCTTTCCTCCCAGAAGACCACTTCTTCCGCAGTGGTCATGCCGGTCGTAAGGCTGTTAATAGCCTGCGCGCTCCGGTCGATCATATCTCTCACTTTAATTTTCTTCGTTGTCATAATGGATCACCTCACTCGGTGAGAAGATGCCCAAAGGCGGCAATCCATACACCGTATTGATCGCATTGTAAACTGGGATCTTTTGAAAATGGACTATGTGTTTGAAATTCCAGCTTACAACCATCCTGCAGTCTGAGGTTGAAGCCACGGCGATATGAAGTGCGTCCTTGTGCGATTTCGAGCCAACGACCTGAGCGGTTAAGTAGGCATCCCGTAACTGTATTGCGGTATCAGATATCGGCACGACTTCAATAATCCCCGCCAAACCTGAGTATACCTTTCGAACGGCTGGTGGGGCCAGAGCAAGCTCTTCCTCGACTATTGAGGAAGTGATCAAGGCAAAGCGGCCTTCCAAAACTTGCTCAAAGAAAGCTTTGCTCGCTACCGTGAACTCCGGGTCGAACAGCCCACCGAAGACGGAGGTGTCACAATAAACCCTAATGGGCGCCATTCCTACTTCCCCAGCCACTTCTCGAAGAAGCGCTGCCAGTTTCTGTACATGACGTTCTCAATGTCCGCGCGCTTGTAGCCGCGCTTTTCCAGAATGCCCGCGAGCTTCTGGTAGTCGGCCACCGTGTCCACGTCGTGCGGCGCGCCGTCCGACCCGCCCTGTCCGTCGGTGTCGCCGCCGATCGCCGCATGCTTGGAGCTGCCAGCCAGCTGGCACACGTAGTCGACGTGGTCGGCCACGTCCTCAATCGTTATGAGCTCGCTGGGGTACACCGCACGCCTGGCAGGGATGCTCGTGGAGGCCCAATTGAGCTGGTAGTGCTTGTTGAGCATGTAGGTGTCCATCGACGAGCCGATGACGCCTCCGCGCCGGATTACCTCTTTGAGGATATCGTCCGGCTGCTGGCGCTCCCCGGGGACGATGGCGCGGCAGTTCTGGTGGCTGGCGAGCGCGGGGCCGTCGAACTTCTCGAACTCCTGGCGGACCGAGGCGTCCGAGGTGTGTGTGACGTCCAGGATCATGCCCAGCTTTTCCATGTTCTTCAGAAGAGGCTTCGCGTCCGGGGTCAGGCCGCCATCCGTGCCGGTGCCCGTGCCGTGCGAGTACTTGCTGACGCCATAGTGGGAGAGGCTGATCACGCGGAGGCCGTCTGCATGCCACTCGTGCACCTGGTCCGGCCAGGAGATGGCGTCCGCGCCCTCCATGCCGATGACGAAGCCTACCGGCAGCTTCTCGTAGTCAGTGGCGGACTCCCAAATCTTCATGTGGTCGGCGAACTGCTTGGAGGTTGCGAGTATCTTCGCCTCGCCCTGCTTTTCGAGGATGCGGTAGTAGTACAGCTGCCCCATGGCCCCGGCGTAAGCGGACTCGTACGAGCGGAACTCGCCGTGAGGGTGGCCGGGCTTCAGCACGCACGCCACCGTCTTGACCAGCGCCGCGGCGATGCGCCCTTTGCGCATCTCAGGGAGCGTCGCCATCGTCCCGACATCCGCCAGCCCGGACCGGCTCGTCGTCAGCGCCGGTATCCTTGGTGCGCGCCGCACCTCGTCGATGGGCTTGCGCAGATCGCGCGCCATATCCAGCGCGCCTATGGCCATCGGGTAGTCGCCGTCGATGATAAGCATGGAGGACTGCTGTTTGGCGGGCATTTGGGCTCCTTCAACCTAGGTCGGTGGATTCTGTAGCTCTGGGCGAATATTGTGAAGGCGCACCGGCACGGCCGCGCTGATCCTGTTGAATTCGATATTGTCTGTGAAGACGGCCAATTCCTTGCGCTCGGCTACCGCGCAGATAAGGATATTCGTTGGGTCCACTCGGATGTTTGTCGTTCGGCACATCAAAGAGTACATGGCCGCCCCCTCGTGGTCCTCAACGACGGTGTCCGTGTGCGGCATATCTCTGAACATGAGGCGCAGGCGCTCAAAGGCTTCCGGGTTTGGAATCCTCGACAAGACCTGCTGTCGCACCGGGCCGAGCAACACGGCGCGATTCTCGAATATGAGCTCCATTAGCTCGGCGCGAAGGCCCTCCTGGTAGGGGTTGAGATTCGCTCTCCTGGCCAGGGAAAGCGACCAAATTGAGGCGTCAACGAGAACGTTCACGCCTTCCCCTTGCCGCGGGACTCGTAATCGAACGGAGGGTCGAAGTCAATGGTGCCGAAGAGCTTGATAATTTCAAGCTGCTTCCTTCGGCGCACATACTCGTCCAGTGCGGCGTTCACGGCTTCACGCTTTGTCTTGTGCCCACCGATACGACGGGCCTCTTCAATCAGTTGATCGTCGATATTCAGGTTCGTTGGCATATAGCTTCACCTCGATTACACACTATGCAACACGCTTGTCTGTGTGTATGTCTGCATCATCGCAATTGCAACGCGAACTCGTCCATCGAAAACTTGCCCGTGGGCTCGCTCTTGAATCCGACAAACGAGAACCCGAAGCTCTCGCACTTCGCAAGGGTGGACTCGAGGGGAGTAGCGCGGGCCGGATCGCGGGCCCAGCTATTGTGCCACTTTGCCTTGTCCGGGCTGAGCGCGAAGACGTTTGGGTTGTCCGCCCACCTGCCGTGAGAAATGGACAAGGGGTGGCTCGTGTAGTGCCAGCGGGTGCCACTCACGTGCGCCCAGAAGTAGCATTTCGCGTTGTCCAGGGCCAGCCCGTCCCCGCGCAGGTATACGGAGACCACCGCGTTACGCAGGTCCAGGTTGTCGTGGCCCAGCCAGCTGGAGTAATTGAGCAGCGCCAGGATCGAGACGGGCTCCTCCGGCGAGTCCGTGCTCCAGCGCGACTCGTCCGTCCAGATATACCCGCCGCCGTTCACGCCGCCGGCCTTCTGGTGAGTGGCAAGAATGAAGATATTCTCGCGCTTGGCAACCATGCTCCAGTGGTAGTCGTACGTATGCCACGCCTCCGCGCTCTTGTCGAAGGTGTGGCTGATAAGTTTGGGTGTGGTCATCGGACCTCCAGTCCAGTCTTCGATTTCGTGGTAGCGCACTCTATCTGAATACCGCGGACGCCTGCTCCTCGCAGGGGACCCGATGCATCGGTGCCGGCTCCTGGTTTCGTATTGGCAGGCTCTGCCTCCTTGCATTTCGGAGGCAGGCAGAGCCTGCCAATACGAACGCACTCTAGAGCCATCCCGCCCGGGCGAGCACTTCGCGCGCCAACTCTGTGACGTTGCGGCCCGCTTCGTTGTTAATGGTGAAGTCCTCCACCAAGGAGCGGTCCTGTATTCTCGCCAGCTCCGCGGATCTCGCCAGCCCCTCCTCCCGCCAGCTACCTATCTCCCGGCGGCGGACGCGCTCGGCCATGTTATCTATCGAGGCGAGCAGCCTGCACACCTGTACATCTGCGTGCGGTACAGCCCTTCGGTAGTCCTCGAGCTCTGAGCGGCTTTCAAGCGCCCTCGCTACCAGCAGGCGCTGCGCTCCGGCGGCGACATAGATAGGCCAGATCGCCGCGAGGTTTGCCATCATCAGCGAGTGTCCGTAGTCGACCGGGTCCGGGAACATCTGGGTAAGCCAGTCGAGGTCTATCGCGGCGTGAGGCACCTTCGCGTCGCACAGCAAACCTGTCGCGTCGCCCAGCACGGTGGTCTTGCCTGCGCCGATGGAGCCGGTGATTATCAGGAGCGGTGCGCGTTCTGCTATTCCCAAGCTACTTCCTCAGCCGCTTTGTCGCCGCCTCGTCGATCTCGTTGGTGCCTGATTTGAACGCCACGGCGTAGACGTCGCGCGCGCGGTCGCGGGAGATCACGCCGGAGATGATGTCGCGGCGCACGGCTTCGGGGTCGCGCTGCTTCGCATCGCCCCAGCCGCCGCCGCCGGGGGTCTCGGTGACGATCAGATTGTCTTTGAGGACGCTTGTGGTCACCTTGGACGGGAAGCGCCGCTCCTTGCCGTCGGGGGCCTGCGCCACGCACTTCGAGGTGCGCGCGTCCTGGCCGCCGAAGAGGCCCCACGGCGCTACCTCCGCGCGGTCAGAGCTGAGCGTGAAGCCCACACGGTCGGCGAGGACGCGGATGGACCTTCGCAGGCCAACACCGCCGCGGTGCTTGCCCGCGCCCTCGGAGTCGGGGATAAGCTCGTACGCCTCGATGCGCAGCGGGTAGGCGACCTCTATCACCTCTGCGGGGGAGTTGCGGGTGTTCGTCATGTGGTTCTGGACGGCGTCCATGCCGTCCTGGTCGTGCATGGCGCCCTGGCCGCCGGCGTAGGTCTCGATGTAGTTGAAATAGACGCCGCGCCGCTTGTCCTGGCCGCCGATGTTGAGCAGGTTCATCGTGCCGGAGCTGGCCGCCGCGACCCTTTCGGGAATCACCTTCGCGAGCGCGCCGATCAGAACGTCCACGATGCGCTGCGTGGTAATGATGTTGGCGTTGCAGACGGCGGTCGGAAATATCGCGGAGAGTAGCGAGCCTTCACGCACCCTGATATCCACCGGGCGGTACGAGCCTGCGTTGGCAGGCATGTCCGGGTCCAGGCACGCCTTCAGCACGTAATAGACGCATGCCGCCACCGATGGCCACCGGCAGTTGAGGGGGCCGAGGCAGCCGTTGTCCGTCTGGGTGAAGTCTGTAGTGATGGAGTCGCCCTTCGCTTCGATGGTGACGCGGATTGTGATCCTGTCCGTCGTTATGCCGTCGCCCTCGATCACGTCCTCGAAGGAGTATTTGCCGATGGGGATAAGCTTGAGCGCGGACTCCATGCGGCGCTGCGAGTAGTTCAGCATCTCGTCCAGGTACAGCTCGACGTTCTCCGGGCCGTACTTGTCCGCCAGCTCGGTGAGCCGGCTCTCGCACACGACGTTTGCCGCGAACTGCGCCATGAGGTCGCCGCGCACCTCTTTCTGCGGTCGCACGTTCTGGGAGATCAGCGACCACAGGTCAGGGTCTATCTCTCCCTTCTTGAAGAGCTTCACGGGAGGTATCTGCAGCCCCTCCTGGAATATCTCCGTGACGCCGAACGGCATGGAGCCCGGCGCGTAGCCGCCCATGTCCACGTGGTGCGCCTGGTTGGCTGTGATGGCGATTACGCGGCCCTTGTAGAAGACCGGCGAGATCAGCGCGAGGTCGTTCAGGTGGCCGGGTCCGGCCGGGTAGGGGATGTTAAACGCGATGGCGTCGCCCTGCTCCAGCTTTTCCAGCGGGTAGATGGAGAGCGCGGATTTCACCGCGGAGTGCATCGTGCCCAGGTGTACGGGCGTGGCCACCTCGCTCATCGCGACGACCGCCATATCGCCAGTGGCGGTATATATCGCGCCGGACGTGTCGCGGCGGTCCTTGATGTTCGTGGAGTAGCTGGCGCGCACGAGCGCCGCAACCATCTCGTCCGAGATGGAGTAGAAGGCGTTGCGCATCACTTCGAGCGTAATGGGATCGACTTTGCTTTTTGGCATTACTTAGCCGCCTGTTCGATGATGATGTTTCTGTATGCGTCCACGCGCGCCGATTGGTGCGGCCAGATAACGGTCGTGGCGTCGAGCTGCTCCACAATGGCCGGGCCGGTAAGGCGGTCGCCGGGCCGTAGCTTGGGGCGGTCGTAGACGTTCGTCGCGGAGCGCTTGCCCTTGAAGTAGACCTGGCGCTGCGACTTTACGGCCTTCGCAGGGTCCTTGGACCCCTTGAGCGGCGCCGCCTCCAGCCTGGGGCTGGGTGTGGCAGCGATAGCGGTGAGGCGGAGGTTGACCACCTCAACCGGGTTGGCCGGGTTGGAGTAGCCGTAGCGCTGCTTGTGCGCGTCGTGGAACCTCTGCGACGCCTCGGCGAACTGCTGCATGGTGATCTTGCCCGGCGGCAGGGGCGTATCGATCTCGTAGCCCTGGCCGACGTACCGCATCTCGGCCAGCCTGACGAGAGTGACCGACTCCTCCGGCATCTTCTCCCGGTTCATCTGGTCGATCGCCTCGCGCTCAAGCTCCTCGTACCATGCTGTGAGGCTGGCCGGCTGGATCTCGTTCCCCGGCTTGAGCACGGTGCGGACGAAGTCGTGCCGCATGTCCGCCATCAGCAGGCCCATCGCGGAGGTCACGCCCGGAGCGATTGGGACGAGCACACGCGGGATGTCCATCTCGAACGCCAGCTCCGCCGCGTGAACAGGCCCTGCGCCGCCGAACGCGACGAGCGCGAACTCGCGAGGGTCGTAGCCGCGAGCGATGGAGACTACACGTATCCCCTTTATCATGCCCGCGTTGACGACGCGGATGATGCCTTCGGCGGCCTCATCGAGTCCCAGCTTGAGCGGGCCGGCGATGTTGTCCTGTATCGCCTTGCGGGCGAGCTCGATGTCCAGCGTCATCGTGCCTCCGAGCAGGCTGTCCTTGCCGAGCCTGCCGAGCACGAGGTTGGCGTCCGTGACCGTCGCCACCGTGCCGCCGCGTCCGTAGCACGCCGGCCCCGGCTGCGCGCCCGCCGAGCGCGGGCCTACACGGAGCGCGCCGCCCTGGTCTATCCACGCGATGCTGCCGCCGCCCGCGCCGAGGGTGTTAATGTCCACCATCGGCACCTTCACAGTCAGGCGCTCTATCTCGCTTTCCTTCGTGCGCCTTATCTGGCCCTTGTAGGCAAGGCAGATGTCGAAGCTCGTCCCGCCCATGTCCACCGAGATGACGTTCATCTCGCCTGCCTGGTTGGCGATGGCGTTGCTGCCGATGACGCCCGCCGCCGGGCCGGAGAGGATCGTCTGGACGGGGCGCTCGGCGGAGTGGCCAGCGCTGGTGGTGCCGCCGTTGGACTGCATGATGTAGACGTCCGATTGCACGCCCACGTCGTTGATCGCCTTCTGGAGGCGGGTCAGGTAGCGCTCCATGACCGGCCCGACGTACGCGTTGATCGTCGTCGTGCTCATGCGGTCGTATTCCTTGAACTCCGGGAGCACCTCGTGAGAGAGCGATAGCTTCACGTCCGGCATCGCCTTCTTTATCGCCTCGCCTATGGCCTTCTCGTGCGCCGGGTTGGCGTATGAGTGGAGGAGGCACACCGCGATGGCCTGCACCTCCGCCTTCCTGATTTCCTCAATGGTCGCAGCCAGGTCCATCTTGTCCAGCGGGGTAAGCACTTCTCCTGTGTGGAGCATTCGCTCCGTCACCTCAAACCGCAAGTGCCTGGGGACGAGGGGGTCCGGGCGGCGGACGCGCCAGTCGTAGAGGCTGGGCCGGTCCTGCTTGCCGATCTCCAGCACGTCGCGGAAACCCTTCGTTACGATGAGGGCCGTCTTCGCGCCCTTACGCTCCAGCATGGTGTTCGTTGCTACGGTTGTGCCGTGGATGAAGAACTGGATCTCGCCTGCGGGTATCTTCAGTCGGGCAGCGAGGTCCCTTATTCCGTTCGCAACTCCTATTGACTGGTTCTGCGGTGTCGAAGAGGTTTTTCCGAACTCCAGCTTGCCGGTTTTCGTGTCGTAAAGTGCAAGGTCTGTGAACGTTCCACCTACATCTACGCCGACTCTGTATGCCATTTACGCCTCTCCTGTCGAATTCGCGGCGAGTGTAGCACCGGAATATCTGCCAGTCAAACGACCCTGTAGCATTCAGAATGCAACTCATAAGGGAATTTGATGGATCGCTCCGAAAACGCCTGACACTGTCGTAAATCGCTCGTTTTCACCTACGAAGAACGGACTAGTACCAATGGGCCAGCCGTGAAAGAGAGGAGCGAGATGGCTGTCAAGGCGATACTTCTGGATGCTGGGGGGACGCTGTGGGAGCCGGGCCGGCAGATAGGCGGGCGAAAGGGCGTATGGTTCCAGACACTGACGCAACTTGGCTTCAATGTGTCGCAGGCGTCAGTCAGCATGGCCTACGACATCGTCTGGATCTCTTTTGCTCACCGGTGGAACCGTATGGAGACGTGGGGGTTGCCCAACCCGTCGGAAGTGGTGGACAGGTTCTGGGAGGAGTTCAACATTGCGCTTGTTACCCACCTGGATATGATCGCCGATCGCCATATACTCAAGAGCCGCCTGGAGTCAAATTCGCTCCGCGATGCCCTCTACCCCGATACTGAGCTTGCGATAGCCAGGCTCCGCGCGCTCGGCTATAAACTGGCGATTGTCTCCAACGGCTCCCACCAGCGCGATTACGCCCACAGGCTCGGCATAGCCCGATGCTTCTACGCGGTAGTAAGCTCGACTGAGATCGGATACCGAAAGCCGATGCCGGAGGTCTTTCATGCCGCGCTCGAGAAGCTGGGTGTCAGCGCGGAAGAGGCGATCATGATCGGCGACTCCTATGAGGCCGATGTGCTGTGCGCGAGGGCGGCCGGAATCGAAGCCTTGCACCTTATACGGGACCCGGAGACTGTGTCCCTGATGAACGACCCGGAGACGATCGCGGACCTGTGGGGGGTTGTGCGCCACCTGGAGAGCGTTGCGGTCTGTTAAGAGGGGGCCATCGACTGGGATCAGACCACCGATGGCAAAGATTGACATTACTCCTACCCGGCGTTAATCTCATGCTGAGGGAGGACACGCCGATGAATGTTTCTTTGACACCCCAGTTGGAAGAGCTTGTCAGGAGAAAGGTGGAGTCCGGGCAGTACAACTCCGCCAGCGAGGTAGTGAGGGAGGGGCTGCGGCTCATTGAGGAGCGGGACAGGGTGTTGACTGCGAAGCTCGATGCGCTGCGAAGCGACATCCAGGTGGCTGTGGACCAGGTGAAGCGTGGCGAAGGTTACCGGCTCAACACCGATGATGAACTGGACGCATTTTCCGAGCAGACGTGGAACGAATTCCTGAGCCAGCGCAAAGCGCAGAAGAAGGCGTCATAAGCCTATGCGCAAGCTCCGAGTTTCACCTGAAGCCCGGAACGATGAATTGGAGATACTGGAGTATATTGCAAGGGACAACCTGCAAGCGGCTCGCAGGATAAACAACTTGATTCGCGAGAAATACAGGTCCTTGAGGGACCAGCCTTATCTCGGCCGCCCGCGACCTGACTTGATGGCAGATGCCAGGAGTCTGCCCGCTGGGAACTATGCCATCATATACACAGTCTCCCGCGACGAAGTTGTCATTCTTAGAGTTTTGGACCAGCGCCGAGACATTCTGCCCCTGTTTGATACTGACCTGTAGACCGCTAATTGACGCCCGCCTGACCCGCTGATAGACTGGCCCCATTTCGACACGGCGGCCTTCACTTCATGCCTCTCCTCTCGCACCTCACTGTGATCGACCTCACGGCGAACACGCCGGGACCGTTCTGTTCGTCGATTCTTGGAGACCTTGGCGCCCGAGTCATAAAGGTTGAGCCGCCCGGCGGCGACCCGCTCCGTGTGTCCGCGCCGGACATGTTCGCCCAGCTCAACCGCGGCAAGATGAGCGTGGCGCTCAACCTCAAGTCGGACGCTGGCCGGCAGCGGCTCAGGACGCTGGTAGAGAAGGCGGACATCGTGCTGGAGGGCTCGCGGCCCGGAGTCGCGAAGCGCCTGGGCGCAGACTTCGAGACACTCTCCGCGATAAATCCCGGCATTGTCTACTGTTCTATCTCAGGATTCGGCCAGGACGGGCCATGGCGCGACCGGCCAGGGCACGACCTGAACTACGTCGCGCTCAGCGGGTACCTGGCCGTCCAGTCGGCCATCGAGGGCCGTCCGTACGCCCCCGCGGTGCTGATCTCCGACATGGCCTCCGGCCTCTACGCCGCGGTGGCCGTCCTTGCGGCAGTCGCGGGCAGGACCGCCTCCGGGAAGGGCGCGTACCTGGACCTGTCCATGGCGGAGTCGGCGCTGGCGATGATCACGCCGGACATCGGCGGCAAGCATCAGGAGGGCCGTTTTCAGCCCAACGTGACCGCCATTCCCACGTACGGCCTATTCCTGTGCCGCGACGGCAAGTGGATAAGCCTGGGGATTGTAAACGAGGACCACTTCTGGGAGCGCTTCTGCAAGGCCTCCGGGTTTCAAGACCTCGCAGAAATGGCGTCTCTGACCTTCCACGACCGCATGATGCAGACAGACCGCGTGCGCGCGATGCTGGGTCGCGCCTTCTGGCTGAAGGGCGGGGCGGAATGGGAGGCGATTCTCCAGAAGGCGGATGTGCCTGCTGCCCTGGTCACCAGTCTCAATGACGTATTCTCGTCTGCGCAGTTCCTCGCCCGCGGCGTATTCACCGAGCTCGCCGGCGTGCGTTACCTCTCCCAGCCGTTCAAGGTGAACGACATGACGCCCGCGCCTGCCGCGCCACCGCCCGCGATCAACGACCACGAAGCTGAAGTGTTCGTTCCTTAGAGCCGGCCCGCCGGGACTTCTCATGGATAACTGCCTGGCGTGCGGGCGTGACGGGTTCTGTCGGCGGTAGAGACCCCCGGCATGGTCTCTCTACGATGTGAGCGGTGTGTCATGTACAATGGCTACCGTCTTAACGATAGCCCGCGCGTTTAGCGCACCATTCGGGGTTTCACATGGCTTCAACTTCGAACTACCAGATCGGCAACTACCACGAGACCTACCGCACTTTCCGGCTTACGGCGCCTGAGCACTTCAACTGGGCTTACGAGGTCTTCGACCGGTGGGGGCGTGACCCCAACAAGGTCGCTATGGTCTGGTTAAGCCACGATGGCAAGACGACGAAGAACATCACATATCGCTATATGGGGGAGCGGTCGCGCAGGGCCGCAAATGTCCTCTCGGGCGTGGGCGCCCGGCCGGGGGACAGCGTGTTTATCATGCTTCCGCGCATACCGGAATGGTGGGAGGTCGTTCTTGGCTGCATACGCGGTCTGTTCATATCCGTGCCCGGCACCACGCAGCTCACGCACAAGGACCTTGTTTACCGCATGAATGCGGCTGGGATCAAGATCGCGGTGACAGATGCCGACAACTACCCAAAGTTCGAGGCGCTTCGGGGCGAGTGTCCGACACTGGAGAAGGTAGTAGTCGTGGGCGGTGGGAAAGGGTTGCTCGACTATGAGACGCTGATGGCGCAGGCATCGCCGAGTCTTCCGAACCCGAACAATCTGTCTTCTGAGCCATTGATGGTGTACTTCACATCCGGCACAACGGGCAACCCCAAGATGGTGCTCAACACCCACGCGTCGTACCCGGTGGGGCACATCATCACGGGCAAATTCTGGCTCGATAACCGGCCGACGGACCTGCACTACACTCTGTCGGACACGGGCTGGGCCCAGGCTGCATGGACGTGCCTCTTCGCGCCGTGGAATATGGGCGCGGCGCTGTTCGTGTGGGACCACCGGGGCCGGTTCGACCCTCTTGGCACTCTGCAGATGTTCGAGAAGTACCCCATCAGCACGTTCATGGCGCCGCCGACAGCGTACCGCATGCTCATTCTGGAGGACCTCAACAAGATAAAGCCCATGGCTCTGCGCCATTGCGTGGGGGCCGGCGAACCCGTGAACCCCGAGGTCATTGATGCTTGGAAGGAGGGCCTGGGCCACCACGTGTGGGAGGGATACGGCCAGACCGAGACTGTGCTGTGCATCGCGCTGTTCCCGGGCATGAGGTACAAGCCGGGCTCAATGGGCGTGGCGGCGCCGGGCTTCAACATGGCGGTGGTGGACGACAAGGGCAACGTGCTGCCGCACGGCGAGGAGGGCGAGGTGGCGATCCGCCACCGGCCGGTCCGGCCGGTGGGGCTGTTCGAGGGCTATTGGAAGAACCCGGAGGCGAACGCGAACTGCTTCCGAGGCGACTGGTACTACACCGGCGACCGCGCGACGCTGGACGAGGAGGGCTACTACTCCTTCGTCGGCCGCGGCGACGATGTAATCAAGAGCTCGGCTTACCGCATCGGGCCGTTCGAGGTGGAGTCGGCCCTGATAGAGCATCCGGCGGTCGCCGAGGCGGCGGTTGTCGGCAGCCCAGACAAAATCAGGGGGCAGATCGTCAAGGCGTTCGTCGTCCTGAAGCCGGGGTTCGCCGGATCGGATACGCTCGCAAAGGAGCTTCAGGAGCACGTGCAGAGGACAACTGCGCCTTACAAGTACCCGCGTGAGGTGGAGTTCATGGCGGAGCTGCCGAAGACTATCAGCGGAAAGATCCGGCGCAACGAGCTACGCAAGCTGGAGATTACACGCAAGTCCAAGAGAGATTAACCGCTGAGAGCACAGTGGACTTTGCGGTCACGAACAGGGGTCTTATGTATTTCACCGATGAGCACGAGCTGTTTCGGAAAACTGTCCGGCGGTTTGTGCAGGAGGAGTTAACTCCCAATGTCGCGCGTTGGGAGGAGGACGGCCTTGTCCCCCGCCAGGTGTTCAGGCGCATGGGTGAGATGGGGTTCCTGGGGGTCGAATACCCGGTGGAGTACGGTGGATCGGAAGCGGACTTCTGGATTACGGTCGTGCTCGCGGAAGAGCTCGCCCGCTGTGGGGCTGGGGGCGTGGCGTTCAGCATCGTCGTGCATACGGATATGTCTTCGCCGTGGCTCGCCAGGGTGGGCACGCCGGAGCAGAAGGCGCGCTTCCTGCCGGCCATCACGAGCGGCGAGAAGGTATGTGCGCTTGCGATCACCGAGCCCGGCGCGGGGTCCGACATGGCGTCGTTAGCGACGACCGCGCGGCGCGACGGCGATCACTGGGTCATCAACGGCTCAAAGACATTCATCACCAACGGCGTCTATGGGGACCTCTACTTCGTGGCGGCGCGCTCTCGCGATACCGGTCGCAAGCACCAGCAGCTCTCCCAGATTATCGTCGAGCGCGGCGCGTCCGGGCTAACGGTGTCGAAGAAGCTGGACAAGACCGGCATGCGTTCGTCCGACACAGCGGAGCTGCACTTCGACAACGTTCGCGTGCCAGCGGCGAACCTGCTTGGCGAGGAGGGCAGGGGCTTCTACCAGCTTGCCGCCGGTCTCCAGCGGGAGCGCCTGCTCTCCGCGGTCCTGAGCATCTCGGCCGCGCGAAAGGCCGTTGAGGATACTGTCGCGTACCTTAAGCAACGGCAGGCATTCGGGCAGCCGCTGGCGGAGTTCCAGGCCCTTCGGCACAGGATGGCTGACGCCGCGACTCTGGTGGAGGCGTCCCGGCAGGTCACGTATTCCGCCGCAGCAAAGTATGCTGCGGGCCATGAGTGCTCGATGGAGGTATCCATGGCGAAGCTGTTCTCCACCGAGGCGGCGAACCGCGTGGCCTACGAGACGGTGCAGATGCATGGCGGCATGGGGTACATGCGCGAGACGCCGATAGAGCGCTTTGCCCGGGACTACCGCTTGTGGACAATTGCGGCCGGGTCTTCCGAGATGATGCGGGAGATCATCGCGAAGAAAATGTTCTCATAGCTTCGGAGAAGGCTAGCCGCGCGGCGCAGGCGGCTGGATTCACTGGGACTGGCGGTGTTGACGTCCTTCGCGCGGCATCTCCTCGACTTCCTTGATCTGGTCAGCCATGGAGGTGCCCGGAGGATTGGCCATGGCCCCGGCGAGCATGTTTTCCATACCCTTTTCATGCAGGTCTTCAAACTTGCTGATAGGGATGGCCGGCAAGGTAGTGACATGGACGCCGCCGCGGACGCCGAGCTCAAGAGAGAAGCGCGCGGCCGATGCGTTGTCGGGCGCGTCGATGACACTCACGAAGTCGTAATCACCGAGCACGCCGTACAGCCCCATCACCTGCACCTCCGGTACGTGCACTCCCTGCTGCGCCTGCAGCATGCTGGAGGGGTCGTCCAGGACTTTTTGCCTGCCCTCAGGAGTGAGCTTCATCAACAGGAAGTACGTTGCCATGCGTTGACCCCCGAATGCGCGAGCGCCGTGTTGCATCAGCCTGAGTTGATTGTATCATTGGGGAGTTGAGACGGGGACGTGCTCCAAAGGCTGTACTCACGGGACGGGTGCGAAAATGGCCACCGAGACAAGCCGGGCAGTGTTTGACCACGCGGACGCCGGGCGGCGAAAGGCGCCGTTCCGGTTCTTCGACAACCGCGAGAAGTACCTCCAGTTCGTCTACACCTGCAATGAAAAGCAGGTCATAGCCGACCGGATAGCGCGGGAGACCAGGCACATCCAGCCTGTGCAGCCCGCGCTGCGGCTCTTCGACGCCGGTATGGGCAACGCCACGGTCCTGACCCGCGTCATGCGACAGCTCCACCACAGGCACCCGACGGTGCCGTTCCTCATCGTTGGCAAGGAGATCAGCCAGGAGGACGTGCGCCTCAGCCTGGAGAAGATGGCGGACCGCTTCTTCGAGCACCCACAAACGGTGCTGGTGGTCACCAACATGTTCTACAGTGAGGCGCCGTGGCTCTACCCCAACACGGAAGCCAATCGAGCGAAGCTCAACTGGGTGGAGGTGCCGCTGAAGGGGAGCACTGCCCACGATTTCGACCGCCAGATCCGCGAGCTTGAGCCGGACCTGCAGGAGTGGTGGCAGACTCGGCCGAGCATGGCAGGAAACCCGGTTTACGTGACGCCTTCGGTGCTCATCCTTTACCGCCAGGACCAGGCGTGGCCGCTGGCGCCGATAATCCCCCGGAAGCTTGAGCGCGACAGCCAGTACGACATCGTCATAGCGGCGCAGCCGTACCGCGCAAAGCAGCCTGCGGAGGTCAAGTTGCGCAAGGTGCTCGCCCCGCTGGCGCGGTCGCTCGCATCCGGCGGGTGCATGGTCGTCATCCAGTCCACCGGTAAGGACCCGGGGATGGAGATCATCCGCAAGATATGGCCTGAGGAGGACCCGTTCACAACGCCGCGCCAGGCGCTTCTGCGCGAGATGAGGGCCCAACTCGGCGAATCGAACCCCTCGCTGCGGTACCTCAGTTACCGCGATTCACAGGCGGAGTTCCGCTACGAGCTGCAGGTGGGGCCGAGCGAGATCGCGAGCAGCATCGGGACTTCGACCATCCTCGCCGCGTGGAACGCCGCGACCTACGTTGCGCAGATAGAGGACGAGCACCTGCGGGAGGCGATGAGCCACGGCGCGTACCTGGACGCGACGCGCGACGTTTTGCGCCGGTACAGCGGCCTGTGGTTCGTGGACGAATCGTTCGTTGTGGCGAGGCCGTAGCAGGTAGGAGGTAGTTAGTAGTTAGTAGTTGGTCAAGACATCAGGGCCTCAAGTCCATCGCACCATCGGAATGCAACGTGAGGTTTACCAATGGCCGTGAAGACGAAGCGAATGGCAGTGCAGGTGCCGGGCTCGATTACGGTAACGGCGGAGTATGCCGACGCCGGGGCAGCGCGGGACATTGTGTTCGCTTACGCTCCGGGAGCGGGGTCGAATATCAACGACCCTTTCGGTGTGTACGCCCAGGAAGAGCTGGCCCGTCTGGATTACTCGTCTATCAGGTTCCAGTTTCCGTACAAAGAGGCAGGCAAGAGCGCACCGGACCGCCCGCCCGTCCTTGAGGCGACCTGGAGGGCGGTAATACGCGCCGTCCCAACGGGGAAGCGGGTGGTGATCGGCGGCCGGTCCATGGGCGGCAGGATGGCGTCGCACGTGGTGGCGCAGGGTGAGAAGGTTGCGGGGCTCGCGCTCTTCGCGTACCCGTTGATCGCACCGGGGAAGACCGAGGCGCGCGACGGCCATCTGAGCGCGATCAAGGCGCCGACTCTATTCTGCTCGGGCACGAAGGACACGTACGCCACTCCGGAGCAACTACGGGCCGCGGCGGCGCAGGTGCCCGACTCGACCGTGCGCCTGCTGGATGGCGCGGACCACGGTTTCAAGGTGCTGAAGTCCACGGGCCGCACTCAGACGGATGTCTATCGCGAGGCGGCGGCCGCGCTTGTGGAGTTTATGGGGAAGTTGTGAGTGGGGCCAAGAAACGATGACTAACACTGATCGCAAATTAGGACTTTGAAGAGCCTTCATCTGGCGGACTCGCCGCCACAGCAAGCGCGATTTGAACATGCCGCAGTCGGAAAGTCAACGGCTTATGGTTGCATGCGCTGACAAATATCTTTGAGTTCACTTTCGCGTTTCGGCGGTTGCCGCTCTGAACGTACTGCAGCTTGAGTCCAAGTACCCCGTCCCACCCGTCTAAAGCTTTCGATACCTGGTATTTGATCTCGAAGACCTGTCTGTCGCCTTCAGTGAAAGGAAACGCGTCTTTTAACACAGTTCCTTTATCGCCACCCAAACGTTCGTGATTTGCCAGTTAGACCACGTGTAGTCATCGCCCTGGTGCCGCAATGCCGTTGCTTGCATCAATGAAGCGGGAATTCTATTCCGTCCTACAGCTCTTGGAAGTAACCTCATTGGATAGCGTCGGTTGTCGAAAGCGGAGAAGTCGATTTGGTTGATTGATGCGATGGGAATTCTAGGTCGCAGAGTAATACGCACAATAGACTCACCTGGCGACAACCAGAGTGTGGATGATCTGCGTTCCCTCTCTGGATCCACTGTTAAGGTTGGGTTAAGGAACCTCATTTCGAATTTGGCATACTCGTCGCGCAAGCTCCTGAACCACCACCACCCAGTGCCCGCTAAAGCTATAAGCACGGCAACTGCGGCTGCAATAATGTCACCCCATGTGATCGAGCTCTGAATGAAATTGGACATGGGTGGTGAGGCCTTTGTTACTCGAAATGCGACGGGTAGTCCGTCAAGTTGAATCCTAACAGGCCAACTGAATCTAGTCCACTTCAGGATCTGCAGATGTGAAAGCGCAGCAACCCTACTGCAGCTGCACCCAATCGGCGCCGTGCTGCTCGAAGCGACGCTGGAGCTCGCGGACGGCCTCGGTTGGGATGGGCAGGCGCTTCTCCACCATCTCGATGTTCGATCTGATGTGCGCAGGGTTGTGGGATCCGACGATAATGGTGTCCACCTCGGGGTGTGCCATTACGAAGCCCATTGCGAGAAGGATGGCGTCTTCCGGCGCTCCGGGGATGGGACCCAGGTCCCGCAATATCTTTGCGCGGCGAAGGTACTCGTTGGCGTAGGGGTAGGGCGACTCGCTCTTGCCCCACACGCTGTTGGCGACCGGGCGCTTGATGATTATGCCCATGCCTTTGGCGCGCGCCAGCTTGAGCAGACCTGTGGTGCGCGCGCGCTGGTCCACGAGGTTGTAGCTGGTCTGGAGCGTGTCGAAGAGGCCGCTCTCCACCGCCCACCGCGCGGGCTCGTTATCGCCGCTGTAGCCGATGAAGCGCGTCTTGCCCGCCTTCTTCGCCTTCTGCATCGCCTCAATCGCTTCGCCGCGCTGCAACACCGCCAGGCTGCACGAGTGCAGCTGTACCATGTCCACGCACTCCGTCTTCATGCGCCTGAGGCTTCGGTCTATGGAGTGCTCGATCACTGGGGCGGACCATGGCTGGCCGACGGCGTCGCCGTAGACCTGGCCGCACTTGGTGGCGAGGATGAAGTCGGCGCGCCGGTGTGAGACCGACGCCCCGATCATCTCTTCCGTGTTGCCGTACATCGCAGCCGTGTCCAGGAAGTTGACACCGGAGTCCAGCGCCGCCCCCAGCACGCGACCGGCCGCCGCAAAGTCCGCCTTTGCGTCCTCGTGCCTGTTAATCTCGGCGAGGCCGAGTCCGATGGGCGTGATGTTGAGGCCTGTGCGGCCGAAGGGTCGAGTCTGCATGGGTGGAGCCTTTCGGGGTGCTGGGTGCTAGGTACTGGGTGCTGGGTCCGATCCGAGACCAGCACCCAGCACCCAACACCCTTTTCTCAGTGTTCCGCCCTCTTCATGGGCTTGATGTTGCGCGTGGCCGCGATGCGGCGCTCCGCCATGCGGTCGGCCGCGACGCTCGTCGGAATCTTCTCGTCCTTGGAGGTCTGGAAGACCTTGAGCGTGGTGTCGTAGATGCGCTGCGTAATCTCTTTGGCGCGGTCCGGGTTGTAGGTCACGCCGACCTCGCAGGAGGCGTTGATGATGCCGCCGGCGTTCACCACGTAGTCGGGAGCGTAGAGGACGCCCATCTGGTGGAGCTGCTCTCCATGGCGCTCCTCGGCCAGCTGGTTGTTCGCGCCGCCGCAGATGATCGGCGCCTTGATGCGCTTGATCGTGTTGTCGTTGATCACCGCGCCGAGGGCGCACGGGGAGAAGATGTCAGCCTTCTGGTCGTATATCTCCTCCGGCTTGACGATCGTCGCGCCCAGGGAATTCGCAACCTCTGTCGCGGGCTGGTAGAAGTCGGCGACGACCAGCTTCACGCCCTCTTTCACCAGGTGGTAGGCCGTGTTGCGGCCCACGTTGCCGAAGCCCTGCATGGCGATCGTCTTGCCCGCCAGGCTGTCGCTTCCCCAGAGCTCCTTTGCGCACGCCTTCATGCCCAGGTAGAGCCCGAGGCCGGTCATTTCTGAGGTGTCGCCGGAGCCGCCCATCGTGCGCGGCAGGCCGACGACGTACTTCGTCTCCTGGGCGATGTGCTCCAGGTCGCGCGGGGTCATGCCCACGTCCTCGGTGGTGATATAGCGGCCGCCCAACGTGTCCACGAAGCGTCCGAAGGCCCGGAGCATCGCCTCGTTCTTGTCCTTGCGGGAGTCGGCCCAGATGAGGCCCTTGCCGCCGCCGAGCGGGATGCCGGCAACCGCGGACTTGTACGTCATCGCGCGCGCCAGTCGGAGGGCGTCCATGATCGCGTCTTCTTCCGTGGGGTGCGGCCAGATGCGAACGCCGCCGGAAGAAGGGCCGAGCGTCGTGCTGTGGATGGCGATGAACGCCTTGAGGCCCACCGAGGGCTCGTAGCACATCGTGAACTGCTCGAACTTGTAGCGCTCCATGTACTCCATGGTCTTCAGCATGCAAAAAAACCCCCGGAGTAGTCCTGCCGGTACGGGCGACCACAGCCCGGACCGGCGGTGCGATTCGCATTGCGACGAATTTCGCAACTCCAAGCTTAACACACTGGGACGGCAGTGAGCAGTGGGCAGTGGGCCAGACAAAGCAAAAACGGGTAGCGTGTGCCCGGAAACAATGAAGGTGGATTCATGGAAATTTTGAGGAAGGAGGGGGTGAAACGGCTACCGCGGGGGAGACTGCGATTGGTATTGTGTTTGGGCAAACTTGAAGGCGGGGTGGCGCGATGGCTCTAACAGCAGATGTGGTGATCGCAGGGGCCGGGGTGGTCGGGTGCGCGGCGGCCTACTTCCTGGCGAAGCAGGGCGCCGCGGTAACGGTGGTGGAGGGGCGTGGAATAGCCACCGGGCCGTCAGGATACGCAGTAGGGTCGCTCAACCCATTCACGGGCGACGGCATACCGGGTCCGCTGGAGGCGCTGGCAAGGGCGTCTTTCCAGATGCACACGGCCGCCTGGGCGGAGCTTATCGCGGAGTCCGGCGTGGACTTCAAACCGGTGATGATGCCGCACCTGGAGCTTGCGCTGGACGAGAGCTACGTGCCGGTGCTCCGGGCGCTGCAGGGCCGTCTGGACGGCGACGGCATGTTCAGGACGCGATGGCTGGAGGCAGAGGAGGTGACTCTGCTGGACGACAGGCTGACGCCGGAGTCGCGCGGCGCGCTGCTGGTGGAGAGCATCGGCATCCTGGACAGCTATGACTACAACGTGGCGCTGGCGAAGGGGGCCGAGAGACTGGGTGCGAGACTGGTCAAGGCGGAGGCCATTGGGCTTGAGCGACAGGGTGGACGGGTAACTGCGGTGTCCACAACAGCCGGCCGGATAGATGCGGGGGCGTTCCTGGCGGCTATGGGGACGGAGTCGCGGACGGCGGGAGAGTGGCTCGGCGTACCGCTGCCCATCGTGTCGCTGAAAGGACAGATCCTGCATCTCAAGGCACCCGGCCGGCGGCTGGGCTACTCCCTGCACGGCGAGATGTCGCTTGTTCACAAGGCAGACGGCCTCGTCTGGGTGGGTGGGACGGAGGAGCACGGCAAATCGGACATTGCGACCGACCTGGACGGACGGTCGGCGCTGGCGGCGCAGGTGCGCCGAATGGCGCCCGGACTGGAAATTACAGTAGCTTCGCATACCGCGTGCCTCCGGCCGATGTCGCCTGACCGGCTGCCGGTGATAGGCCCGGCGCCCAGCTGGGAGAACGCGTACGTCGCTACTGGGGCGGGCAGGAAGGGCGTTCTCCTGGCCCCGGCCATCGGCCGCGCCGTGGCGGATATGGTCACTAAAGGGAGAACAGACTTGCCTGTGAGCGGGATGCTATTCGTACCTCAGCGCTTCCGCGGGGTATGTCTTTGAGGCCTGGCGGGCGGGCATGTAGGTCGCGATGACAGAGAAGACCCACGTGAGGCCGAGAATCATCGCTATCTGGAGCCACGGAATGGTGAAGCGGATGTTGTCGGCGCCCTCTTGCGCGCGAATGTCCATTACAGCGTTGTAGGATAGGACGATTCCCAGGATGCCGCCGATGACCGTGCCCAGGACTGCGATAAAAGACGACTCCAGCAGGAACGACCACTGGACCATGCGGCGGCGGTAGCCGATGGCGCGGAGCACCCCGATCTGCTGTCGGCGCTCCACGACGGCGCGGGTGCTGATGACGCCGAGCGCGGCGACGCCGACGAAAAGTCCGAGGGCCATGAAGCCGGTAAACAGGCGGAAGAATGTCTTGCCGGCGGCGGCGGCCTGGAGAAGCTGCTCCTCGAGAACCACGGCGTCCATGCCGTGTTCCAGGAACGCCGCCTCGATGGCCTTCGCCGTCGCCGCCCTGTCGACGCCATCCTTCAATCTGAACAGGTGGGTGGTGATGGGTACCGGCGCGGGAAGCACGGCGTCCAGTGCCGCCTTTGAGGTTATGATCCCGTGCACGTCGTGAACGCGGTCTATAACGGCGATCACTTTCACGCGGGCCGTGCCGCCGCTGTTCGGCTCGCGCAGCTCCAGCTCAACGGCTTCCATCCGGCTGTCGTTATAGTACGCGTTGAGCAGGGAGTCATCCTTCCCGCCGGCTGCGGGCGCCTTGCTCTCCACCATGTAGCCGCTGACGACTGCGAGGCCGGGGTTATCCGCGATCGCCTGCCATACGTCTATCGCTGCAGGCCCGTAGCCTTCCGCGACCAGCTTAAAGGTGTATTCGGACTGGCGGAGGAACCCTTGGTCCGCCAGCAGGACTGGCTCACTTTCCCAGCCCTGGGTCTCCGCGCCGGCCCGCCGCGCCTGGACCGGCGCCCTCGTATAGCCGCCGATCGCTTCGAAGTCGCCCGGGTCCAGTGACGGCTCTGCCGCAATCGCTGCCCGGATGTCCGTCACGGGCGTATTCAGGTTTACCTCTGCTCCGATATCCCACCCGCCGGTGACGACGTCCGGCTCTGAGAACTGCGTGCTAAACGTCTCCGTCAGTACGGACATCACCATCAGGGTGAAAACGACCAGCGCAAACATTGCAAGGGTGAGGCCGGTGCGGAACTTGGCGCTCATGGGATATGCGACGGCGGTAGTGAGGACTGGGCGCAGCCTGCCCACGCCGCGCGTGGCCGATGTGAACGCCTTCATGAGGATGTCGGCGTTGTACATGACCGTCCAGACCGCTGCGGCCACCATGGCAATGCCCGAAACGAACATCACGTTGAAGTTGCCTTCCAGCTTGCCCGTGACCGGCTCGAAAAAGCCAAGCGGGAGCACCCAATACAGGAGCAGGGCCAGGCCAGTGAGCGTGAACGCCAGGCGATCACGCGCCTCCGGGCACATACTGGTGCGCTTCAGCGCCACGCGAAGGAGCAGCCCCATGCCGATCAGCATCAGCGAGACGCCCGAGCCGAACCAGGCCACCTGCTTCCATGTGGTCACGGTCATGTACGCAATTGCCGTGCCGGCGAGGAACGTGAGCCAGCCGCGAAGGAGGTACGTCCACACGAACTTGAAAAGGCCGATTGCGATGTCTGCTATCCACAGCGGGAAGGCGACAACCCAGAGAACGGCCCTGGCGGCGTTCAGGAGTGCCGCGCCCGGGCGCTTCCTGAGCAGGGCAGTGACCGCCTTCCAGAGGAAATAGACCGGCCGGACGAGCGCCCGCAGGAATGAAAAGAGGCGCGAGCGGAACCGGGGTTCTTTGGGGGCGGCGAGCGCCTCCGGGAGGCCGCGGATCGCGACGACGATATTCAGCCTGCTGACCCTGTACGCGGAGAATGCCACCGTCGCGAGAGTAATGACCATGCCAAGACAGTACGCGACGACGATGCTGCGGGGCTCGAAGTGGACGGTGAGGCTGAAGTTCTCGCCGATGTCCTCCGCCAGGGAATTGATGACGCGGATGCCGACGGCGCTCACCGCCAGCCCGAGCGCGACGCCTACTGCCGCGGAGACTACGGCGTAAGCCGCGCCCTCGAATATGAACATCAGCACCAGGTGCCTGCGCTTTGCGCCGACCGCGCGCGCCATGCCCATTTCCGACTTCCGCGCGGCCGCGAGGAGAACGAAGATCAGGAAGATCAGCAGGATCCCGACCATGATGGAGAAGAGGCTGAATGTGATGAAGATGGTCGTCACCACGCTGCCGGCCTCGTCGGCCTCCCTGAGCACGTTCTGCTTGATGTTCAGCACGCGCATCTCGGACAGCCGGTCCATGAGGATGGCGACTGCCGTCCCGGTGGAGCCCATGTCGCTGTCGAACAGGGAAGACAGGACGAATTGCACAACCGGCGCGTCGCCGAGCAGGCTGACGAGCTCGTCGCTTACACCGTCCTTCTGAATCTCCGCGATCAGCGAGTCAACGTCCGTCCGTAGCTCGCCCTCCAGCGGCGTGGCCTTCTCCTGGAGCATGCGCAGTGTGTCCGGCGTGTTAAGGCCTCTTTTGATCTCGCCGGCCACGTCGCGGTTGCTGAACACCAGGCGCAGATCGCGCGAGACCTCGCGGCCTAGCTCTGCGCCCTCCAGCACGCCCCCACGGTTGGATACGAGGAGGGAATTGATCTGCCCGATCTTCGTGAACATCCGCTGCATGTGTTCCAGCGGCATCACGATTGTTGGCTCACGGCCGGCGATGCCGCCACGTTCTATGATGTCGCGGACGGTGACGTTGACCTGGAGATCGTTGAGGAAGAGGCGGATTACATCGCCCTTCTCAATATCCAGCGACTCCGCGGCGGGCCGGTTTACGAAGACCTGGCCTTCCGGCACAGCCCCGATGTCAGCCGGGCCGCCGGCCGTCGAAAGCAGGTCCCCGAAGCCGCCCATGTGCGCCGGGTCGATGCCGACGACGTTCATGCCCGGCTCGGTCTGGGAAGACCGCACCGCCAGCGCGGGGACGGACTCCGCAAGCTGCGGCATCATCCCGTCGATGCGGCTATCCCCCGCGAACCGGTCGCGTACGTTCTCAAACTGCGTGTAGGGGATGTAGGTGCGGCCGAAGACCGCGCCGCCGCCGCCGGAGCGGGCGGGGAGAACGATCTCGTCGATATTTTGGAGGCCGGTGATCGCCTCCTTGCGGATGGAGTAGCTCAGGGTGTCGCCCGTCCCGAAGGCGGCGGACATGATGACTGTGCTGAGCATCACGCCGATGATGATCAGCGCAGTCATGCCGGGCCGGCGGGGGATGTTACGCAGCGCCATCTTTACCATGACGGGGTTGCGGACCGCCAGGTACACGATGGCCAGCATCGCCGCGGCGAACAGCGCCAGCAGCACGGCCATGAGCGTATCCATGGGGATGAAGAAGAGCTTCTCCAATGCTTATGACCCCTGACGCCTGTTGCCGGCGCGCGCGCCGTCCTCGGAGACCCCGTTGGCCGGACCCGGCCCGGCGGCGCGGCCCTTCCCGTCGTCCACCACCAGGCCGTCGCGCATTCTAACGATGCGGTTGGCGGCCTCGCCCACCTCTCGGGCGTGGGTCACAATCACGAACGTCTCACCGTTGTCGCGGTTCAGGCCGATCATAAGCGCCATGATCTCCTGCGCCGTCTCGCTGTCAAGGTCGCCGGTGGGCTCGTCCGCCCACACGATAGCGGGGTCGTTGACGAGCGCGCGGGCGATGGTGACTCGCTGGCGCTGGCCGCCTGAGAGCTCGCCCGGGTAGTGGCTGCCTCTGTCAGAGAGGCCCACGCGGTCCAGCATGTCCTTCGCCTTGCGGCGCGCCACCGACGGGCTTGTGCCTGAGAGCAGGAGCGGCATCTCTACGTTCTCAATCGCGGAGAGCACCGGAAACAGGTTGTAGAGCTGGAATACAAAGCCCATGCGCCGGGCGCGGTAGTCGCTCCGCTCATCGTCGCCCATGCCGTGAAGGTTGACGCCTTCGATGAGCGCCAGGCCTGAGTCTATCTCGTCCAGCCCGGACAGGCAGTTCAGCAGCGTCGTCTTCCCGCATCCGGACGGACCCATGATTGCCACCATTTCCCCGCGGTCGATCTTCAGATCGACGCCGCGAAGGGCGTGGACCTTTACCTTGCCGGTGTCGTAGGTCTTCTTGATGTCTGTAGCGTCCACGATCAGCTCTGTCATATGCCCCTCTGTCGATGCCTGGTTGAATTATGCGCATATATATGCGTGTAAGTCAACCAGAGCGCTGCGGGCGAGTGCAGGTAGAGTCCTGTTTCCTATGTGGCCGCAGCGCCTCCGGTAATGATAGCAGAGGAGTGGTAAGTGATTTGAAAGATGTGAACAGAAGCGGTTTGACAATCAACTGCGATATGGGGATAATGCCGACGAAAAGCGTTCATAAGGAGGTTGTATCATGGTAGTTCAGTCAACGGAAACGCCGTCTCAGCCAAGTGTGTCGTACCCGGTGCGACTTGAAGCGGAGTACCAGGAGACCTATTCGCGCGGCCTGGCATTGCTTGGCGCGCTGGTCTTTCTAAAGGCGCTGCTACTGATACCGCACCTGGTGATCCTGTACATTCTTGGCATTGCGTCGGCGGTGCTGGCGTGGGTTGGTTACCTGGTCATCCTGTTCACCGGCAAGCAGCCGAGAGGCGTCTACCACTTCAACCTCGGCGTCCTGCGGTGGCAGACGCGCACGACGGCGTGGCTGCTGAGCATCTCCGATAAATACCCGCCGTTCACGATGAAGTAGGCGCGGTAGCCAACGGGCCACATAAGAGAGGGCTCTTGAGACGGGCGGCAGCGTAAAACGGGCAGTTTACGCTGCCGGACATGGTCGTGCCAGCTTTGACAATGGTGTTTGCTCAGAGTATCTTTCAGAAGTCTGTCGCAATACTTGTTAAGTTCGCACTCCCAGGAGCGCCTGATAATCTCATGAGCAAGCTTTATTACACTGAGTCCGGCCGTTTCCTGCCGGCGCTTGGCGAAGAGCTGACAACGTTTCGCCGCGCCCGAAAAGTCCTGACCCTGCCGAAGACATCGAAGCCTGCCCGCCTCTTTTTTATCCCGCGACCATACGAAGACTCAAACGCGCCGCTGCGCCTTTCTGTGAACGGCAAAGAGCTCGCGCCCATCGTCAAGCAGCCGAGCAGGATCGTGTACCAGTGGCATGCCGTCACTCTTGAGCCGGGGCTCCTCAGGGCAGGGGAGAACGTTTTCGAGTTCTGGTGCGATGCGACCGCGATGAACGGCTGGGCGCTGGCGATGGAGGGGGGCTTTGCCAACCCCGCGAGCTTCACCACAGACGACGGCGGGGCAAACTGGCGCAACCACCACATGTCATACCTTAATGTGGACAGGGGCGAATACCTTGTCCGCGTGCGCCTTGAAGAGGGCGAAGACCCCGCGCCGCCGCCGATGGTCTACGAGGACCCTGCCAATCCCAGGCTGGCCTCCTATCGCAAGCTGTTCCCGGCCGAGGCGCTGGAGCCCGGCCCGATACTGAAGCGCGTCCGCGCCCTGAGCACGTGGATTGCGAACAGCTGGGAGCACACGGCGGCAGGGCCCGGACTGGGCACGGTGCCGATGCCGTGGGACCCGGAGACGATACACGCCTGGGCGTCCATGGAAAAAGGCCACGCCGGTCAGAGGCCGATCGCGAATTGCATCTTCTACGGCGTGACGTTCGCCGCGGCATGCCAGGCCCTCGGTATCCCCGCCCGTTGCTCTATCTTTTCAGACAAGCCGGCCGGGGGTGGCGGGCACTTCACGGCAGAGTACTGGTCCAATGAGCATGAGAAATGGTGCATGGTGGACCCGAACTTCGACGCCATGTTCCTGCGCAACGGCGTCCCGCTCTCAGTGACCGAGCTACAGGACACCCGCAAGACCGTGAACGACGTTACTGAGTACGGCCCGGGCGCTGAGCGCCACAGGCAGAACCCCAGGACCATGTACTGGTTCGACGACGGCAGCCGCCGGGCGCGGTCTATCAACCACCGGTCCGTCTGGTACCGCTCGGACATCCTCTCCCACCCTGAGTTCAACCCGGCCGCCCACGGCGCGGGTGTGATGTACTCAGAAACGGGAATCGTCTGGGAGCAGCGCGACATGGAGACTTGGCCGATGTTCCCATACTTCGGGGACCGCGATTACTTCGACGCGCCTCCGAGGGGTTTCGGCAAGTAGGCGCTATGCCATTAGTCCTAAGAGCCGGTATGGCGTTCGTACATAGCTGGTATCATCAGTGAATGGCGCACTTGCCTGTAACCTATCCAACGGACGGCTTTGAAACGCGATGAGCGACCTTTTTCACGAGCTTTCAGACTGGCTTGCCGGTGTCGCGGACAGCGACTGGGCTATTGCGGTGCTTGGGTTGGCCTCGTTCATAGAGGCGATATTCTTCCCAATCCCGCCGGACCCCCTGATGCTCGGGATCGCGGTGCTGCGCCCCGGCATCAGCATCTGGCTTGGCGTGTGGGTTACGGCAACGTCCGTACTCGGCGCGCTCGTGGGCTACTGGGTGGGCAAGAAGCTCGGCAGGCCCGTGCTCTTGAAGTTCTTCTCCGAGAGCAAGATCAGCAAGGTAGAGGCGCTGTACCAGAAGTACGGCATGTGGGCGACGCTCATCGCCGCCTTCACGCCCATACCTTACAAGGTCTTCGCCATTACGGCGGGCGTGTTGCGGCTTGACCGCCGCACTTTCGTAATTGCCTCAATTATCGGTCGCGGCGCGCGGTTTATCACACTTGGCGTGCTTATCTACTTCTTCGGCGAGTCGATCGAGAAGTTCGTGATAGATAACTTTGAAATACTGACCGTCGCCGTGACAGTGCTAGTGCTGGCGCTTGCTGCGGCATATGTGCTGTTCAGCCGCCGCGGCAAGGCGAATAAGCGCAAGGCAGAGGAAGCCGCCGCGCATGGCGCGCCGGCCTCCGGCCAGACCACCGAGCCAGGGTGACTTCGCTCTAAAGGTTCTCCACGCCGGTGAGCGTCTGCCGGGCCGGTTTTGCCCCGGATGGGGCCACCCTGCGCCGGGTGCTTGTGCCGGTGTCTGCCGCTATGGACGGCTCCCCCGCTGCAGCGCCGGCCTGCCGGGCGAGCGCAAGCTGGTCGGTGAGGCCCCAGTGCTCGATGATCTTCCCGTGGGAAAAGCGGACGATATCGATGCCTGGAATCGAGGTCCTGTTTCCGCTGGCACTGAGCCCCAGGAAATCCCCACTGTGCGTTCCTCGGAACGTCACTCTCGCCACAACCTTGTCCCTGTCGGCGATCATGTCCTCCACGGTGACGTACAGGTCCGGGAAGGCAGCATGCATCGCCCGCACCAGCGATTTGAAGCCTTCCCTGCCGGGGTCGAAGCCCGGGAACACTTCGTGCTCGTACATGTCGGCGTGGACGTACTCATCAGCGGCGTCAATGTTCCGGCCGTTGAATACCTCCTGGTACAGGCCGTGAAGCCTTGAAATGTTGTTATCCCTCGAAACGACCCGCTTTCTTTGCTGCGCTCCCCACACGATAGCCATGCCGCCCTCCTCAGCGTCGGATTGTGGCGCGGCGCCCGCAAAATGCCCAAAGCGCCGCAGTTTCTGAGGAAAGAATAGGTGGTGCTCGTTGCGGCAGAATCCCCCTTTCGGGTGATTCTAGGCGGCGCGGGCCGAGTCCGGCTTCTTTACCGTGACCTTCTCGATCCTGGGCCCGCGGGTCTGTGAGACCACGAACGTCAGGGCGCCGTAGCTCAGGCGGTCGCCTTTGGATGGGATACTGCCAAGCTCACTCATCACAAAGCCGGCTACCGTCTCGTACTCCCCGTCCGGAATTTCGAGATTCAGCATCTCATTCAGCTCGTCGATGCGCATCGATCCGTCGATCTGGAACTCCGTATCGCTGACAGGGCGCACAGTCTCTTCCGCCCCTTCCTGTCGTGACTGTCCGACGATCTCGCCCACGAGCTGCTTGTACGTAACCATCCCGGCGATGCCGCCGAACTCATCGACGACGACCCCGGTGCTCATGCCGTTCTGGCGCATCTCGTGGAGAAGCTCCAGTACCTCCTTGGTCTCAGGGACAAAATAGGCCGGGTGAGCGTACCTTTCGATAGGGCCGGCAGGGTCAATTGCGCCCTGGCCGCTTGCTTTGACGAACTCCTTGACGGACAACATCCCGACCATGTTGTCCACGCTCCCGTCGCAGACGGGGAAGTGGCTGAAGTACTGGTGGGAGTTGAACATAAGGAATTCGGCTACCGTCATTCTGCGGTCTATCCACACAATCTTTGAGCGGCGAGTCATGATATCCCCCACATGGCGGCCGCCGGCCCGGAAGACCCTCAGGAGCATATATGCCTCGGTGTCCTGTACCGCGCCGGTGCGGCGGCCGTGGGAGATGAGCGACTTGATCTCCTCCTCGGTAATGCCCGGCTCAGGGTTTTGCTTTATCCCCAGAATGCGCAGCGCCAGGTGAGTGGTAACGCTGAGCACGGCGGCGACCGGGGCGAACAGCTTTGCGACGAGCATCATGGGGCGTGAGAGCGCGGATGCGATGGTCTCCGGGTGGCTTAGCGCGAGCTGCTTGGGCACGAGCTCTCCGATAATTAGAGAGGCGAAGACGATCACCGCGACAACAACGGCGAAGGCGATCTCTTCGTTGTAGGCGCCAACGTACGGCAGGCCTGCGAGCGCGGGGCTAATGTCTTCTGCGATTCGCGCTCCGCCGAAGGCGCCTGAGAGGATGCCGATTAGAGTAATACCAATCTGTACAGTGGAGAGGAAGCGTGTGGGGGACTGGCCAAGTATCAGGGCAGCCAGCGCACCTTGATCGCCCTGGTCGGCGCGGTGCTGTAGCTTCGTCCTGCGGGCGGACACTACCGCGAACTCCGCCATGGAGAATACGCCATTGGCGAGGATCAGTACAGCGATGATACCGACTTCAAACATGCGAGGAGGCTCCTGGGTGCTCTCCCCGAGACAGGCAGAGCGCCCAGGCCATTCTAGCACCTGAGGGCATTTGGCCGTACGGCTTCCAGGAGCCTATTCCAGGAAAAACCCACGCGAGCCACCCAGAATGAACTCTGGAAGGATGCATTGCCGCTGCGATCGTCGCCGTCCGTGGAGTGAGTTGTGGTAGAATGGCGCTGATATGAAAGCTTGCCTTGCGATCGGTGTCTCCAGGGTAGCTATGATCGCCACGGTAGTAGTACGTGGCCGGTTACCTGTGGGGAGGAATTAGGCTCGTCCGGTCGCACCGGACACCATCTCTGGACCTCCCTGAACGGGAGGTTTTTTTGTGGAACGGACATACCAAGGAGTAGACGATGTCACGAGCAACGGAGCTTAACGACGGCAGGTCCACAGAAGGCCAAAAGAGCGCCGCTCCGCAGGCGAAGAAGGCCAACCTGGGCTTTGGCCGGACATTCACATCACACATGTTCGTCATGGAGTGGACCAAGGACCGGGGATGGCACAGCCAGCGGATAGAGCCGTATGGCTCGCTTACCCTGGACCCGGCGGCGGCGGTGCTGCACTACGGGCAGGCGCTGTTCGAGGGGCTGAAGGCGTTCAAGACACGAGACGGGCGCATCGTGATGTTCAGGCCGGACCGCCACTTCAAGCGCATGAAGGAGGGGGCAGCACGGCTTGTGATGCCCGAGATCGACTCCGACACGGTGATGAAGTGGCTCGTGGAGCTCGTTACGAAGGATAGGAACTGGGTCCCGTCCGAACCGAGTACGGCGCTTTACATTCGCCCCACGCTGGTGGCGACGGAGCCGTTCCTTGGGGTGAGGCCATCAGAGAGTTATCTGTTCTTGATCATTATGTCGCCAGTGGAGCCCCTATACGGTCTAACGCCCAGGCCGCTGAAGCTGTGGGCGGAGACGAAATACGTGAGGGCGGCCCCCGGCGGCCTGGGCGCATCGAAGACAGCCGCCAACTACGTCGCCAGCCTGGCAGGCTCGGTGGCCGCGAAGTCGAAAGGGTTCGACCAGGTGATCTGGCTGGACGCAATCGAGCGAAAGTACGTGGAAGAGGTCGGCACGATGAACCTCTTCGCCGTAATCGACGGCGAGCTGGTCACGCCGCCGCTCGGGGACACAATCCTGCCTGGGGTCACCAGAGACTCCATCCTCACCCTCGCGAAGGAGTGGGGCCTGAGGGCAAGTCAGCGCAGGATTTCGCTGGAGGAGATCGTTGCTGCCGACCGGTCCGCCAAGCTGCAGGAGATATTCGGCTGCGGCACGGCGGCTGTGTTGTCCAGGGTAGGGCAGCTCGCGGGAGATGGGTTCGATATCGCCCTGCCGATGCGCGACGGGTCATACGCCCAGCGCTTCTACGACGCCATCACTAACGTCCAATACGGCCTCGCGCCTGACACCCACGGGTGGCTGAAAGAGGTGCGCCAGGGGTGAGGCCCATCTCGTCGCCGGGGGTGATTCAGTGCCTCAGCAATCGAGTCGGGCCAGACCCGTAAGGCGCGCGGCCAAGCCCAAGGTCCTCTTTGCAGCCCCGCCCAGCGATGTTGCCACCGCCTGCATCGCCCGGTACGCCCGCTCCAGGGCCCCGGAAACGCGCGTACTCTTCTCAGACATCGCCCGTTATCCTGGCCTGATAGCGGAGATGGGGCCGGAAGCAGAAGGCATCGAGGGGACGGTTAACAGTTATGATCCTGAAACGGGCTTCGAGGCCGCTTTCACCGCCAGATTCAACCGGCCCCTGCCCAGCTACGCCGCAGCCACCCACGACGCCGTCCTTCTCCTTGCCTACGGGCTAGAGCGCTCAGGAGGCGTGGGCGGCGAGTCCCTGGCCAGGGCTATGGGCGAGGTGGTCGACGGGACCGGGCACACCACCGGATGGGACCCAGCGGGCGTCAAGGACGCCCTTGGCGCAAACCGGAGCGGCAACCTCCCCAACGTCTCAGGCGGAACCGGCGGTCTGGCCTACAGCCCGGACCTGCGCACGGAGCTAAGCTCTTCAACTTACGGCCACTGGAAGGTCTCAGGCGGGAAGTTCGTCTTCCAGGAATTCATCTCGACCTCGCCGGATGCCCATGAAGGCTCCCTCTCGGCCGAGTCGCTTTTCCGCACGCTGGCCTCGGAGAGCAAACGCGATAACGGGACGGCCACGGGAGCATCCGCGGCCTATGACCCTGGGCCGCGTGCGGGTCTGTGGGCGCTCATCGTCGCTGGCTTGGCCGGTTGGGAGAACTACCGTCACCAGGCCGACGCGCTGGCCTTCTACCAGCTACTGCGATCACGCGGCGTGGCTGATGACCGCATTGTGCTCGCCATGGCGGACGACATCGCCGGCAGCCCGCGCAACCCGGAGCCGGGCATAGTAAGGAACTACCCCGGCGGCCCCAACCTGCACGAAGGCGCGAATATCGATTACCGCACCTCCAGCCTCTCGGAAAGCGACCTCAGCGCCATTCTGAACGGAGAGAGCACCACCTCCTTGCCGCACGTGATATCTGCCGGGCGACAGGACAACGTGCTGCTATTTATGGTGGGCCACGGCGGTCGGGCAGGTTTCTATATGGGCGTTCATAGCGCCGGAGACAGCGTTCAGGAAGGCGAGGCCACAGTACTTGACTCTGCCGAGCTTGCCGGGATGCTGGGATCCCTGTCGGCTTCCGGCAGGTTCCGGCGGCTCCTCATCGTCGTGGAGGCATGCCACGCAGGTGCTCTGGGAGCGGAGATCAAAACGCCCGGAGTCCTGCTTATCACGGGCGCCAATGCGACCGAGAACTCGCAGGCGTCAAACTACGATGTCAAACTGAACCAGTTCCTCGCGGACGACTTTGCCTGGGAGCTCTTCAGGCTTGGTTCCGACTCGCCTTCACTCTCACTCGACGAGGCGCACCGCATTGCATACGTCCGTGTGAAGGCATCCCATGTCTCCGCCTACAACGAGGACCGTTTCGGGGACATGGCCACGGTTACGCTGGCCGAATTTATATCCCCGTAGCAGCACGCCCCCCGCGGCGCCTCTTTACTTTGAGATATATTCGCGTCAATTGACGCGAATAGTTCGCCATGCTAGATTCACCCTCGAACCACAGCACGGAGGCGACCGCTTTGCTCACGCCCATCCAGTACGAGCCCAAGCCGTACCTGCTACGCTCCAACTCCATCTTCTTTCACGACTGGAGGTATGTCTTCGAGGGCAACTTCAACTGGAAGACGACCGCGGAGAAAGAGGAGGGACGCTACTTCAAGGACCTCAAGGAGCCGGCGAAGTGGACCGCAATCGATATGCCGTACGGCATTCGCCTCCGCACCGTCCAGTCGCAAAACACCGAGCCGTTCCTGGACGTGGGCAAGCCCTGGGAAGAGCACCTCAGGCACCCCAGCGTTGTACTGGATAGTGGGATCTATCGCCTCTGGTACGGCACGCGCAAGAACATGTGCTACGCGGAATCGGACGATGCCTTCACGTGGCGCAAGCCCAGGCTCGGCATCCAGGAGATCGAAGGGAGCAAGCACAACAACGTTGTAATCGGCATGAAGATGCCGCCGCAGCCGGACTACTTCAACCTGGGCAACGTCTTCGTAGACCCGTCTGCGCCAGCCACCGAGCGCTACAAGGCGCTGTATATGCGCCGCATCGCGCCGGACGTGATGAAGGCATTCACTGCCAAGTATCCCGGCGAGCTCAGCCCGCACTACCAGGATGGAGCGGATGAGGACATCGAAAAGGAGGTCCTCGCCGTTGGCGGCGCGGTCTCGGCGGACGGCCTACGGTGGAAGCCGACGAAGCTTCCACTGACGGTCCACAGGGCCGATACACAGAACATGATGTACTTCGACGAGGTCCGCAACACATACGTCGGCTACTTCCGCACCCACGTCTTCCGCCGCCGCTCCATCGGCCGCGCGGAGTCGAAGGACTTCAGGCACTTCCCCTTGCTTGACACGATCATCTGGCCGGACGCGAGCGTTGGCCCGTCGGACGTGTGGTACTCCATCGGCCGCGTCTCGTATCCCGGCGCGCCGGACTACCACCTGATGTTCGCGGGGGCATGGCACGTCACTGAAGACAACTGGTACCACCGGCCGGCGACCAGCCCGGACGGCGTCATGTGGGGCTGGGTGCCCGGCGAGCGCCCTATCACCCTGGGTGACGGGCGCGCGTGGGACGCCGGCTGCATCTCCATGGGCGCGGGCATGGTGGCGCTACCCGGCGACCGCGTCGGCATCCCCTATACCGGATACCACATCCCGCACAAGTACCCCCGCTCGCCGGGGCTCGGCAAGTTCGCGTGGGCTACGTGGCAGAAGGGCCGCGTCGTCGCGCTTGAGGCGGAAGAGCGCGGCGAGTTCATCACCAAGCGCGTCCGCTTTGAGGGGAACACCCTGCGCGTAAACGTGAACACGAAGCACGTGGGGAGCCTTGCCGTGGAGGTGGTAGGGGAGGGCGGCAAGCCCATCGAAGGGCGGTCCTTCGCCGACTGCGATGTCATCAGCGGTGACCACCTGGACAAGGTGGTCACCTAGTGCGGAAACTCGGACCTTGGCCGCAAGCCCGGAGAGCCCCTTATGTTCCGCGTGCGGCTGAACGCCGGCAAGCTCTACAGCATGAAATTCCAGTAGTAGATCGCACACGGGGGACAGCCCATGCCATCCAAACCAAAGATAGCCATCATCGGTGACGGCAAAGTGGGCTCGGCACTGAAGCGCGGGTTGACCCGCGGCGGCTACGATGTGCGGGCGGTGGGACGCGAGCCGAAGCAGGTCGCGGAAGTCGCTAAATGGGGCGACGCCGTCATACTGGCGATGCCTTACGCCGTGCGTGAGGCCGTCATCGCTGGCGTAAGGGATGCCGTGAAGGGCAAGACGGTGGTGGACGCCACCAACGGCCTGGACAAGGGCCTCACGATCCTGACAGACCCGCGACGCGAGAGCGGGGCGGAGCAGGTTCAGCAGTGGGTGCCGGAGGCGAAGGTCGTCAAAGCGTTCAATAACGTCTTTGCCGAGACGATGGACTCCGGCAAGGTGAACGGGGAGGCCATCGCGACCTTCGTCGCCGGCAACGATGATGCCGCGCGCAAGCAGGTGGTGGCTATGGCGATGGCGATCGGCTTCGACGCGGTGGAAGCCGGCAGCCTCGAGAACGCCCGGTTGATTGAGATGATGGGCAACCTCACGATCACGCTCGCACACCGAGTCGGCATGGGCCGCAACTTCGGCTTCAAGATCGTCCGAGGCGGCTGACGTCCCACACGGGACGGCGCGGATGTAGTAGACTCCCTTCCGTGAACGCAAACGAGAGGACCCTTCACTTCACATGCCCGACACAAGACCGGTAATCCTAACCGGCGCTCCAAAAGAAAAGCCCGTCTACGCGGAGGCCAACGGCCTCAAGTGGTACCACGTCAAGGCCGTCACCGTAGAAGAGCTGGACTTCGTTGGCAAGCTCTGCCAGGTCAACCCGTTCGACCTCGCGGACTGCATCTCGCAAAAGCAGCTCCCCACGGTCGTCGTTAGGGGCGACTACCTCTTCGCCATCATCCACTTCCCCCGGTTCGTCCCTGAGAAGCAGACGGTCGTACCCCAACAGGTCGGAGTCATAATCGGCACAACGTTCATGGTCACCGTCTCCCAGGCTGAGGTGAAGCCGGTCGACCGGCTCTTCCAGCGTTGCTTGACAGAGTCTCTTGTTCGCCGGCAGGTCATGGACGGCGGCACCGGGGAGGTGCTTTACCGCGTCCTGGACAAGATGGTGGACTACCTCTTTCCCATGTTGGACAAGGTGCTCGAGGCGATGGAGTCCATCGAGGACGACGTCTTCGACGAGCGAGTCTCGGTGGCGCGAAGCGTCAGCATCCTGCGGCGGGACATCACGGACCTGCGGCGGATACTGTTTCCCATGCAGCGCCTGGTCACAGACCTCCGCGCAAAGACGAAGAAGTACTGCAGGGTGGATATGGACCTGCACTACGAGGACCTTTACGACCGCGTCGCCACCGTCTGGACGACGCTGGAGAGCGCCAAGGAACGCGTCGACATCTACAAGGACACGGACTACGTGATCAGCACGGAGAAGACGAACAAGATCCTCTCAATGCTGACGATAATCTTCACGCTGTCCATCCCCGTGACCGTTGTGGGCGCGCTCATGGGCATGAACGTCCTCGTGCCAGGTGGGGTAGAGACCGGGCCCTGGATGTTCCTTGGCGATTACACCACGTTCGTCCTAATGATCCTCATCTCCCTCATCCCCGCCGGGCTTATGCTCCTCCTGTTCAAATGGTGGCGCTGGATATAGGTCCTAAGAATCTCAGACCATGTTCGATTGCAGGGCTCTGCCAACGCATCGTCCGAGCCGGTTTCTGAGGATTCCCAGTTGGCGATGCAGCCACGCTGATCTCACAGCTCCCCGAAGAGCGCACGCAGTGCGCCACTACGGGGAGAGGGGCCACAGGCCGTCTGGCATTGGCCTGCTCAGGCTGGTTCTGACAAGTCCAACTCTTCTAAAATGTCTGACTTGATTCCAGATAGTTGCACTTGCAATGATTGTACAGTGCTCGTATAATGCTTCTGAGGGCCAACGCCCAGCGCGCACCGCGAGGTATGCCATGACTAACAACACCACTCTCGCAACTAAGGAGCATCCGGAGATGGCCGGCCCCATGCCGGCCCTGTTCGTCGCTCACGGCGCGCCGTTCGTGACTCGGGACGGTGCGCCTGTTTCCCTGCAGGCCAGAGGCGGCCCCAACTGGATCGCCGGGCTCTTCAAGGACCTGAACGAGCTCGCGCTGTCCATTCCCAAGCCGCGAGCGGTGCTGATTCTCTCCGCGCACTGGGAGGAACGCCCGGTGACCATCGGCGCGACAACGACGGTGCCGCTGACGTACGACTTCTACGGCTTCCCGGAGCAGTTCTACCACTTCGAGTACCCGGCACCCGGCGCGCCGGAGCTGGCGGAGCGCGTCCGCGAGCTGCTTGGACCCACGCAACAGGTTGCGGAAAACCCGGAGCGCGGCCTTGACCACGGCGCGTACGCTCCGCTGGCGGCGATGTACCCGGACGCGGACGTGCCGGTCCTCCAGGTCTCGCTGCCCACAATGGACCCTGAGACGCTCTTCAAGCTGGGGCAAACGCTCGCGCCGCTCCGCAACGAGGGTGTGCTGATCGTCGGCAGCGGCTTCATCACGCACAACCTGCGCACGGTAGACCTGCGCGCGGACGCGCCGGTGCCGTCCTGGGCCGCGGATTTCGACTCGTGGAGCGCCGAGGTGATGGCCGCGCATGACATCGACCGGCTCGTTACCTACAAGGAGATAGCGCCGGGGGTGCGCTTCGCGCTGCCGACGCATGAGCACTTCGTGCCGTCTATCGTCGCCGCTGGCGCCGGCACAGAGGGGCCGAGCGACGTCAAATTCCCGCTGACGGGCTTTATCATGGGCTCCTTCACCCGCCGGTCCGTGAGGTACGGGTAACGGTGCGGCGAAAGACGTTGCCCTCTCCACCGTTCCGGTAGATAATGTCCACCGTCACCCGGAACGCCATGTGGAGAAGATATGGAAGCCACACAAATAGCTGAGGCTCGTCCGCGTACATCGTTCGCCGGGCGCATCCCATGGCTATGGTACGACCTCACATCCAGAATCCCGGTCCCGCTGTGGGTGCTGTCCATTCTTGTGGGCGTTTCCGCATACCTTGGGCTTGCCTTCGCAGGATGGCTCGCGGGCGATGTCGAGAGGTTGTTGCGCGACTATCGCTTCGCGCTGGCCTCCGGGATTACCGCTTTTGCGGCGCTCGGAATGGGGCTGGCGCCGTCATCGTTAAAACGGCTCCAGGAAAAGCTGTCTGCCTGGATAGTGCCGGTAGGCGATGGGTCAGCCGACTTCCAACAGGCGACCTCCAGGGCTTTGATGCGGTTCTTCTGGCCGGCGTTCTTGCTGATCTTGATTGGCCAGTCCCCTTCGGTCATTAACCCCGGTGGCGATCCGTGGACCAGAGACTTCCCCGACCCTCGGGCCTTCAGCCCCATATTGGCGCCTCTGTACGTTGTGTTCGCCTATTTCCTGGGTGGTGCCATCTCCATAACCTTCGGAGGTTTGATCGCGATCGCATACCGGCTGAAACGCTGCGTGACGTTTCGGCCCGGCATCGTGCTGGCCGGCAAAGCCGCTTTCGCTCCTCTCAGGAACCTCATCCTGACGATGTGGGCAACGAGCAGCGGTCCGCTGCTCGTGTTCTTTATCCTGGCCACACTGGTCAGGGAATCGGTAGTAACCGACTACGCGCTGGCATCTGTTGTCCTCACACTGATACTCGTTACGACGATGATCCCTCATCTGTTCATAAATAGCTTGCTTGCCCGAGAGAAGGCGAAGGAGCTGCGGGAGATACAGAGCGAGATCACGGCCACGGCGAATACTCCGGAGACGGCCGATTCAACGGAGATCACACGCCGCATGTTCCGTTTCCAGGTGCTGACTCACCAGCTCCAGCAGGCCCAGGCCTTCACGCCCACGCTCATGGACATCCGTTTCTTCATTCAGGTCGGAACGAGCATCACAGGTATCGTGCTGGCGAACGTTTTGCTCAGGAACTTACTCGGATAGGTGAAACATGGCCGTCATCGAAAAGCTCGCTTCATCCCGCGGTCGGAGGGATGAGGAGCCCAACATAGCGCTCGCAAAAGAGATAGCCTTCCGGGGCAACCGCGCCGCCGTCGAAGAGCTTACCCAGGCCCTCCACGGCAAGGACAAGGCCGTCAAGAGCGATGCGATCAAGGTGCTATACGAGCTTGGGGCGCTCAAGCCGACGTTGATCGCCGACCATGTTGAAGACTTCGTGAAGCTATTGGGGAGCACGGATAACCGGCTTGTCTGGGGCGCAATGACGGCCCTCGGGAGCATTGCGGATATCAGGGCGGACAAGATCTGGCAGAATATTGAGCCGGTGATCAAGGCTACGCAGACCGGCTCCGTAATCACGCAAGACTGGGGTGTGCGCGTCCTGGCCACCGTGGCCGCGAAGCACGAGCGCTACCGCTCCCGGCTCTTCCCGTTTCTCATGTTGTTCCTGCAGGCCTGCGAGCCGAAGGATTTTCCTAGGCACCTGGAGAGCATCGTCCCCGCCATTAACGCAGACGGCATGAAGGCCGTTCTGGAACTGGTGGAGCAGAGGCGGGTGGTCCTTAACGCCACGCAGGCAAAGCGCGTGGACAGGGTTGTGAAGTCGCTGGGCACAGCCGGATAGCGATGCGGGCGTCCTCGCTTGTGGACCGTCAGTGCGCAGCCGGCGAAGTGACAGGCATTCCCTCCGCTTCGCCTGTCCCGACGCCGTCAGGGACCTTCGGCCCCTTGCGGCGCAGGAGGCTGTAAATCACCGGCACGACGACGAGCGTGAGGAATGTGGACGTTATCAAGCCGCCCACGACCACCGTGGCGAGCTCCGCGCCGATAATGCCGGAGCCGCCGCCGGTCAGGCCCAGGGATAACGGCAGCAAAACAAAGACCGTCGTCAGCGCCGTCATCAGTATCGGGCGGAGGCGCGTGCGCCCGCCCTGTACCAGGGCATCCCGCAGTGTCAGCCCGCGCTTGCGAAGGTCCTCTACGAACGCAATCAGCACAATGGCGTTCGTCACCACCAGGCCTATCAGCATCAGGATACCCATCAATGCCGGCAGGCCGAGCGCCCGCTGGGTGACGAACAGGCCGCCGATCGCGCCTATGGACGCCAGCGGCAGGCTCACGATGATCACGAAAGGCGATACGAACGACCGCTGCGTGACAACCATGATCACGTACACGAGGACGATGCCCGCCAGCATGGCGATGCCCATCTGGGCGAACGCCTCGTTCATATCCTCGAACACGCCGCCGGTCGCCAGCTCCACGCCCGGCGGCAGCCCCGCGGCGTCCGTCGTCTTCTTTACCTCGGCCTGCAGGGCCTGGGGGTTCTTTGCGGTGATCGTCCCCGAGATTGTTATCGCCCTTCGACCGTCCACGCGCTTGACCGGCGTCATCCCCTCGAAGCCCGGCGCGGGCGCGATTCCGTCGTGCGCCACGTTCTCCGTCCCCTCCAGCTTCGCGATCTCGGCCGTCAGGGTGTCGGCTGCCGCGCTCATCCGGGCGTAGTCTTCGCCCAGCAGTGTCAGCTCCAGCAAGTTCCCGCCGAAGCCGTCCGCATCCGTTTTCGTCACGGTGATGCTGCGGGATGGTCCCGGCAGTATTGTTTCAAGCTCGTCCGCGATGGCATCGGCGTCCGCGCCTTCGACAAGGGTGACCTGCACGGATGCGGAGTCGGAGCGGGTCCCGCCTGCGCCGAACTGTGTGGAAGCCCCGTAAGTAGACTGGTAGACTTCCACGTCTCCACGCGCCTTCAGCGCGCCGAGCACGCCCTCAACCTCACTGAGCTGGGCCATGACCTGGCCGGAGTCCTGTGCCCCGGGTACGGTCACGTTGACATTGAGAACGACGTTGCCTGAGCTTGGCAAGAAGCTCATGGGCACCAAGGCAGTGAGCGCCAAACTGCCAATAAACAGCGCGCCGGCTATCGACAGCGTCAGCGCCTTGTGTTGCAGCGCCCAGCTGAGTATCCCCGTGTAGGTACGCTCCATTCGCCCGCCATGCTGCTTCTCCGTCTTTGTGATAAGCAGCGTTCCGAGCACCGGCGTGATGGTGAGCGCCACCACGAGCGAAGCGACCAGCGCATAGGTGATGGTGAGCGCGAAGGGGACGAATATAATGCTGATGAATCCGCCGATGAGTGCAAGCGGCGCGAACACGGCTATGGTTGTCAAGGTGGACGCCGTGATCGGCATCGCAACTTCGCGCGTCGCGTTGAGTGCGGCCGTGCGCCTGTCCTCTCCCATCTGGATATGGCGGTACACGTTCTCCATGACCACTATGCTGTCGTCCACCACCCTGCCGACGGCGATCGCCAGTCCGCCCAGCGTGAGAATGTTCAGACTCATGCCTTGCCACGCCATCGCGATGAACGCTGCGAAGATGCTGACTGGTATTGAGACGGCGGTCACGATCGTCGGCCGCACACTCAGCAGGAACGAAAAGATGATAATCACCGTAAGGACTGAGCCGATGACGACGTCGCGCGTGAGGTCGTTTATCGCGTGCTCGACGTCCGGCGCCTGGTTCAAGACCTCGACAAGCTGGATGTCCTGCGGCAGGGTTGGCGAGATGATCTCCAGCCGCTCCGTGACGCGGTTGGCAACGTCCACGGTGTTCGCATCAGGGTGCTTGAGCACGCTGATCGGGATGCTGGGAAGTCCGTTGGTGCGGGTAATGGAGAGGCCGCTGCCGGCGCCCAGCGGTGCCTCCGCGCTGTACACGCCCTCCACGCTCTGTATTGCGGGGAGAATGCGATCGTTTATGATCCCTTCCAGGTCCGCAAGGTCTCTCTCGCCCAGCACGCTAAGCTGGATGATAGGGAATTCGTCGGGGTTGATACGCGCGACGCGTGCAGGCTGCACGCCCTGGGGAAAGCTGATCGCGTTGACCTTCCTCTCGATCTCCGCTTGTAGCGCCTCCATATCCACGCCGAAGTCAGACTCAATAATGATCTGTGACAGCGAGGGCGCCGAAATGGTGGTTACCCTCCCGGCCTCCCCAACGTCATCCAGCGCCCGTTCGATTGGGATGGTGACGTCGTTAAGCACGGTTTGCGCGTCCGCCTCCGGATAGAAGACGGCGACAGTTACAAGAGGGAAGTCGAAGTCGGGAAGGAGCTCAAGCTGTAACTTGCTTAGACTGAATGCCCCTCCGGCGATGACTGCGGCTGTGAGAACGAGTGTGAGGACTCTCGCGCGGAGCGCAAGACGTGTAAGCATTTCTGTTTCCTGTTGGATCGGTCCGTTTCGGCAAGGTGGCGCGAAGGTTCGGGCTTTTCAGCGTGGCGTTCGGGAAGGGGTTGCTATGCGTCTCGCCCCGGCACGGCCGGATTGGGCTCAGCTTTTCGCTCGCTCATCGACCAGTGGAGTATACGCATTGCCTCGGCGACGGTCTGAAGCTCGGAATTTCCCAGGCGTCCGAATATCCCCTCGGAGTCGATCAGCCAGGACTCGCGAAGCCTGCGGGCAAGCTGCAGGCCCTGGTCCGTGAGCTCGCACAGCACAAGGCGGCGGTCGGCAGAGTCCACACGGCGCTCCACCATGCCTGCCTTGAAGAGCTTGTCAATCAGGTTCGTCGCGGCGGGCAGCGTCACACCCAGCGCCTGGGCAATGGCGCTCATGGTCGCCGGCTGCTCGTGGAACAAAAGGAACAGCACTTTGAGCTGGCCGAAAGTCAGGTCCTGCTCAATCCACGCGCCGATGTGCCGCCTGGACGATGCCCGCATCATCCCTTCCCGGAGGGCATGGATCTCGTCTATAAGCCTTCTTCTATCGTCAGCCATTTCCCCTGCCGGTCAATTTACTTTATGGACGCTTAATAATTAAGACTATCGTGTTAGCACCAAGATATCAAATGCCAGCACCCTGGTGGCGGCACGTAGCGGGCGCCGCGCGTGGCCACAGTGTATTATAATTGCTGGCGCCATTCCAGCGTCGGAGCGGCGGTATGATGCGCATCGAGCAGTTGGACCTGTACCTCGTTGAAATGCCTCTCATTTCTCCCTGGCGCACGGCGTACGGCGAGGATGCTTCTTCGTTTTCCATCCTGGTGAGGGCGATTGGCGAGGGACGGGAAGGGTGGTCGGAGTCCGCCCCTCTGGGCGCGCCAACCTACCTCCCGGAGAGCGCCGGAGCAGCCTTCTACCACGCGTCCGAGATATTCGCCTCACATGTCGTCGGTCGGGATTACGCGACGGCCAGGGACCTCAACTCAAGGCTCGCCGTCTTCAAGGGAAACGGCTTCGCGAAGGCGGCCGTCGAAATGTCGTGGTGGACGCTCGAATGCGCGCTGAGGGGCGTCCCGTTGCATACGCTCCTGGGCGGACCGCTGCGAGAAGTGCCGGTTGGCGCGGCGTTCGGGATCGAGGACTCCATCGACGCGCTGCTTCGGAAGATCGGAGATGCCCGGGCGGCGGGCCACCCGTGTGTGAAGCTGAAGGTAGCGCACGGCTGGGACCTGGAGATTGTACGCGCGGCCACATCCACGTTCCCAGGGATGCAGTTCCACATAGACTGCAACGCGGGGTACACGCTGGACGACCTGCCGTTCTTCAAGGCCATCGACGGCCTTGGGCTGGCGTTCATTGAGCAGCCGCTCCATTACGCCGATGTCATCGACCACGCCGAGCTGGCGCGGCAGATACGGACGCCGGTGTGCCTGGACGAGTCGATAGTGAGCGTGAAGTCCGCCGAACAGGCGATCAAGGTTGGGGCGTGCAGCGTCATCAACATCAAGCCCGCCCGCGTCGGCGGCCTCGCGAGCGCGGTCGCGATCCACGACATGGCGCGCAACGCCGGCATCGCCTGCTGGGTCGGCGCGATGTTCGAGGGCGGGATCGGCACTGCCATCGGCGTGGAGCTCGCCACGCTGCCCGGCTTCACCCACGCGGCGGACCTCACCCCGCCGAGCGTCTTCCTGGCCGCGGACGTGGCGGACCGGCCCGTAGAGCTCACCCCGCGCATGACCTTCCTGCCCACTCGGGGCGCTCTGCCCGCGCCGGACCCCGCCGCGCTGGCCCGCCTTACCCGCGCAAGCAAGACTGTGCGACCTCCCTAGAGCGAGTCCTCGCCCCCGGTCAGCCACTCCAGATTGAACTGCGCGAGACGGATCGCCTCGCGGCGGTGGTAGTTGCCGCGCTCGTACAGGCACGCTATTGTGCCGTCCGGGGCTATCGCGAGGTCGGAGTAAGAGGAAGGGCCGGCGTGCAGCACCCGCGAGACGGGCCAGGAGCGGCATTCGTCGTAACTCAGGCGGACGGTCATAGTGTTTCGCTCAACGGACGCTGGGTTGGCGAACAGCACTCGGCTCTTGCCGTGCCCGGCCGCAGTTGTGTAGCGCAATACGCTGGCCTGGCACACCGGGTCCGGGAGCGGCTCCACTTCCGCTGCCTTTGACCACGTCAACCCGCCGTCCGCGCTCCAGGCCTCCACACGTCGCCTGGCGTCCTTCCGTGAGGGGCGCATCGACATTTAGGTTCGGCCATCCTCGCTCTCCACAGCCATGCACTCGTCCGTCCACGGCGCTATGTCTGCGCCCGCCTTCCACGTCGCCCCGTGGTCGTCGGTGTACACGACGTGGCTGCGGAATAACGGCCAGCCCTGGCGAGTCCCCTGGCGGTGGTCGCTGGGGACGATCAGCCGCCCGGACCGGGCCTGGATGCCGTGTCCCGGTCCTGTGCCGTACCACGTCCAGCCCGCTGGCTTGACATCGCCGGTTATCTCGCGCGGCGCGGCCCAGGAAACGCCGTCATCGTCGGAGTGCATAACGAAAACCCTGTCGTTGTCCCAGCAGTACACCAGCCAGACCCGGCCGGTGTCCCGGTCCACAATCGGGCAGGGGTTGCCGATGGTGTGCTCTCCGTCCGAGTGGACGACGCTCATCGCTCCCCAGGACGCCCCTCCGTCCATGCTTCGCCGGAGGACGATGTGGATCTCGCCCCAGTCCGAGTGGTCGTACTTCCTTCCCTCGCAGAAGGCAAGCATCGTCCCGCGCGGCGTCGTCACCAGCGCCGGGATCCTGTAGGTGTGGTACCCATCCAGGCCCTGGGCGAATATCTCCGTCTCACGGAACCACGGCCGGTTACTCATGGCTTTACCTCGTGGGCGCCATTCTAACAGCAGCCTGACGGAGCAACAATCGGAGCAAAATGACCGCCTGAAGGTGATAAACTGCGAGGACGATTCTTATTTGAGAGGCGGATATGGGCACGTCTACTCTTCCCTCATGGGTCACATGGCCGGGCGACGACTGGCAGCAGATCACTCCTGAGGAGGCCGGGCTGGACCCGGCGCGATTCAAGGCGTTCCTGGACGGACTGGACGTGCGACCCGGGTCATTCGGCGGGGAGGACCATAGCGGGAACAGATACGGCGCGGTTATTACGCGCGGCGGCTACCTGGTCCACTCCTGGGGCGACAGGCACTACCGCTACCAGACCGCCTCCGTCGGCAAGGCGCTGTCCTGGCCCCTCATAGGCTTCGCAGTGGAGGACGGCCTCCTGGACGCGGACCAGCCGATCAACCGCTACTGGACGGGCGATGGCGAGCTCTCGCACCCTCACAAGCACCTTGACAAGGGCTTCCACAAGAACCTGACCTGGCGCCACATCATCGGCCACAAGCACGGCGCCGTTCACCATGGCGGCTTCCCGATGGAGGTGGGCAATCGCTGGCGGGAGAAGCGCACCGGCCTGGAGGAGCCCAATGTCGTCGACGGCGTTGTCGAATGGGCCAGGTGGACCGGCGACCCGTTTTATGACCTGTATTCCCACGCGGAGCCGGGCACTCTGGGCGTCTACAGCAGCGCCGGCTTCTGGCGGCTGGGACAGGCGCTCACGCACGTCTGGGACCGCGACCTCAAGGACGTGATCGACGAGCGGCTCTTCAGCAAGATCGGCATCCCGGCGGACCGCTGGGACTGGCTCACCGGCGAGTACGTGCACAAGCAAAAGTACCTGTACCCGAAGCTGCCGGACACCTACACGTACCTGGACCCGCCGTACCGGGTGAAGGGCCACGTCGTCCGCAGCGGACCCGGCTGGGTGGTCATCAGCGCGTCGGACTGGGCCAGGGTAGGGCACCTCATCGCCTGCGGCGGCGTATGGAACGGCAAGCAGATCATCGACCCGCAGTGGCTTCGCACGCACAGCGGCGGCAACAAGTGCGGCATGTACGGCGAGGGCGACCACTTCACAGCAATGGGCGTGGTGACGACCGCCGGGCTTGAGTACCCGTACAAGTCTGTCGGCAAATCGTTCATCCCTGAAGAGGTCTTCACCGGCCCCGTCCGCGTGAAAGCCCGGCGCTAGTTATTAAGGAGTCCCCCAATGCAGTCCGCGATGTTCATGTATACCTGGGACCTGCGAGACGAGGGTATCGACGCCGTCCTCGGCCGCGTTCGCGGCTGGGGCGTGGACGCCATCAGCCTCGCGGCCTCATACCACGGCGGGTACGTCGTCCACCCTCACAACCCGCGCCACAAGGTGTACATGATCGAGGACGGCACAGTCTATTTCCACCCGCAGCAGCGGTATTTCGCCGACACGCCACTCAAGCCCAAGGTGGCGGAGGTCGCTCGCGACGTCGACTGGTTCGCGGCGGCCGGCCAGCGGCTGGACCGTTACGGCATGAAGCTGATCGCCTGGACGGTCTGCTTCCACAACACGCGCCTGGGATTGCTGCACCCCAATGCGACGGTGCAGAATGTCCTGGGCGACTCCTACCCCCACGCACTCTGTCCCTCGAACGAGAGCGCCCGGCTGTACGCCCGCGGCCTTTGCCGCAACCTGGCGACGGAGTATCCGATCCACGCGATCCAGATAGAGGCCACGTCCTTCGGCGGCGCATTCCATGACCATCACCACCAGGGCTACGCGACGGTTATGGAGCCGGTGGAGTCGTGGCTGATGTCGCTCTGCTTCTGCGAAGCCTGCCGCAAGCAGGCCTACGTGCGCGGAGTGGATATCGAGTCCGCGGCAGAGGCGGCGCGCGCGCACCTGACGACGTTTTTCAGCACGGCTCCCGTGCGCCAGGCCGGCCTTGCGAATACGAAGCAGGAGTTGCTGGAGCGCGTGCCTGCGTTCACCGCGGTCGAGGCGATGCGGCGGGAGGTGGAGATCAGCCTGTACCAGCAGATCAGCGCCCCGTTTCGCGGTGGATTTCGATCTGCCAACCGGCAATTCATAGAACCGCTCCCGATCCGCCGGATAGACCCCGCCGCAGGTCCGGAAGTCCAGCTACGTGATGCAATCGTCGCCAAAGTCCGTCGCATGCTAGAGCTCAAGGAACGGCTTGGCCCTCTTCGCCACCTCCTTACGAGCGAGCGGGACGACCTGCAGCGCAGCATTGAATAGGTGGACTTTGAGATAGACAACCTTATCTACGAGCTTTACGGTCTGACGGCAGAAGAGCGAAAACTGGTTGCAAGCGCGACTACAGAATAGGCATCTACCTAATAAACGGCGGACCAACCCTGTATCTCCGGCACGGCCTAAAGGTTCGGCCCTATTTCACGGCGCGAGGCCCTCATGTCCGACTACCAGCCGCTCGATATCTCGGCCCTCTGCAGCTCAAACATGTCGGCAATCGGTGAAACGGGCGCCGACGGCCTCGGAAACCAGACGATGCTCGGGCTGCCGTTCCTTGTCGGTGCGCCTGCGGCAAAGGACGGCGATAACTGTTTCATCGACCTTCGGGGAGACAGCGCGCCTGTCACAGTCCCCATCCGTAGCCGGGCGCGCAACGTGGTCATCGCCCACAGGCTGCTGGAGACCTCTGTCCCTCAGGGCGGCCTGATCGGCAACCACGTCGCGGACTACGTGTTCAGGCTCGCGGACGGCTCCATTGAGACGGTGAAGGTCCGCGAGAGGTTCCAGATTTCCGCCATCAACCCGCCTTACCACCGGCCTACCTACACGGGGGCGCCGTACCTGCCGTTCGACGCCGTGCGGGATACTCACGATGCCCTGATGCCGCGGTACGAGGGCAGGTGGGACGACATGGGCAATCGCCAGTCCGAAGGCCTGCAAGGGTTCTCGAAGCGCTACTTCCTCTGGCACTGGCGCAACCCGAAGCCGGATGTCGAAATCGAGTCGTTCACCATCGTGCCCGTGCGGCAGCGCTTCATCATCGCCGCCGTAACGCTCGGCCACGCGGACGAGGACCCGTTCGTGCTCGACGCCCGCCGGGCGGCGAAGATCGTCCTCAAGGACCCGGAGCGGGCGGCGAAGCCCTTCTCAGTCGATGTGAGCGTGGACCGCGGCGTCGCCTCGTACGCCTTTCCCCTTCCTCTCAGCACGCCGGATGAATTCCTGGCGGACGCCCTCAAGGGCTGGGGCGAGAAGGACAACGAGACATCCAGCCCGTCTTACGTGGAGGTCTCCGCGACGCCGTCCGCGACCGTCACCGTGAAACAGGGCGACGAGGTCGTAGGGACGGTCAAATGGGGGGACGTTGTAGAGCAGGGCATCGTGGACACCCCGCAGGTGGCGGTCCAGCTAATCGACCCCGGCAAGAACTGGGTGCACGTTACCGTGGTTGACGATGAGACGGGCCGACCCATCCCGTGCCGCGTCCACTTCCGCTCCCCGGAAGGCGTTCCCTTCCAGCCGCACGGCCACCACAACCAGGTGAACTCCAACCTGAACACGTTCCACAACGATATCGGCGGCGACGCCCGCCTCGGCCACATAACGTACGCCTATATCGACGGGAAGTGCCAGGGGTGGCTCCCACGCGGCGACGCGATAGTGGACATCGCCCGCGGCTACGAGTACGAGCCGCTGAGGACAAAGGTGCACATCAGTCCCGGCCAGCGCGAGCTGACGTTGCGCCTGAAGCGCTGGACGAACATGAACCGCAAGGGCTGGTACAGCGGCGACTCCCACGTCCACTTCGTTTCGGCCAGCGGCGCGCACCTGGAGTCCGCCGCCGAGGACCTGAACGTCGTTAACCTTCTCCAGTCGCAGTGGGGATCCCTGTTCACCAATACGGAGGACTTCACCGGCGGGCCCAGCGTCTCCAAGGACGGCCGCCACATAATCTACGTCGGCCAGGAGAACCGGCAGCACCTGATGGCCCACATGAACCTTTGGGGCCTGAAGAAGCCCATCATGCCGTGGTGTTCGGACGGCCTGGGGGAGGCGGAAATAGGTGGACCGCTCGAGACCGTGGCGGCCTGCTGGGCGGACGAGGCCCATGCCCAGGGTGGCTGGGTGGTGCAGCCGCACTTCCCGACGCCGAACGGGGAGTCCGCCGCGCTCATCGCAACCGGCAGGCTGGACGGTATCGAAATGGTCCGACAGACCTGGTTCAACCACAACGAGTGGTACCGCTATCTCAACGGCGGTTACCGGCTGCCGCTCGTTGGGGGGACGGACAAAATGTCCTCGGACGTCCCTGTTGGGCTTTACCGCACCTACGCGAAGCTGCCCCCGGACGAGCAGTTCACCTATGAAGGCTGGTGCAAGAGCGTCGCCGCCGGACGCACGTTCCTGAGCAGCGGCCCCATGATCGGCCTGGCGGTCGAGGGGCAGGGCATCGGTGAGACCGTCCGCATCAGCGGCCCCGGCAAGGTCTTCGTGGAGGCATGGGCGGAGAGCATCTTCCCCTTGCACACCCTCCAGATCGTCAACGCGGGCAGGGTGGTGGCAGAGGCCAGTTCAAAGAACGGCGCCCGCCGTCTGGAGCTGCGACAGGAGATAGCGGTTGAGAAAAACACCTGGCTCGCAGCGCGGGCGGGTGGGCCGGATTACTTCGGAACAATCTCTACCGCTTTACTCTCTCCCTCTACCCCTTCACTCACTCATCTCGACTTTTTTACGCGACGGATCTTCGCCCACACGTCTCCGGTCTACGTCGCCTGCGGGGGCGACTGGTGGATGTTCGACCGCAACACCGCCCGTTATATGCTAACCATGATCGAAGGCGACATTGAGTACATCCGCAACCGGTCGGTGCAGCACCGCCATGGGAGCATCACCCATCATCACGGCGAGCCGGACCACATGGCGTACCTCCAGCGGCCCTTCCATGAGGCCAGGCAGGCTATCCTGGACCGGATGCACCGCCTCGGGGTAACGCTGTAGCAGTACCGCGCATGCCTCTTTCGGCTTAGCAAGTCCCTCCTAGACCGTTTGGCCGCCCAAAATCGTCCGAACCGGCACATCTCCGTAATGCGCCGCCGTTTCAATAATGGGGTATCGTCCAGCGCTCCTCCGCCCTTTAGGCTAACCGGGAATTGTAATTCGGGTATCCGTAACGCCAATTCGGCATGGAGGTGAAGTATGGCTATGGGTTATCCGCCGAGAAAGCGGCGTGAAAGGCATGAATACGAGGAGACCGAGACGGTCGTCCGCGACGATGTAGACACCGAAGCCAGGACCGTTGTTACGGAGCGCACGGTACCGGCGAGTGAAGTGGACCACGAGAGGGCATATGAGAGGGCGCCCTGGAGCCCGGCCAAGCTGGTGGCGCTGGCGATAGGCATCGGCCTGACGGTATTTGGACTCCTGTCATTCATTGGCTCGGGGTTCCAGAGCTTCACAGACCACATAACGGTGGCCGGAATTCATCACACGCCGATGATGGGCGCCATTGAGTTCGTTTTCGGACTTCTGATGATAATGGCAGGCGCAATGCCTGGCGCGAGCCGGGGGCTGATGACCATGTTCGGAGCGGTATCTTTGGCATGGGGTATGGTGGTCATGGTAAGGGGCGATGCGTTCCACGAGTCTCTCGGCATGCACCCCGAGTACGGCTGGGCGTACTTCCTTCTCGGAGGCGTCTAGCTCATTGCCGCCATTGCCGCGCCTATTATCTGGGGCCGCGACCGCGTCGTGAGGCGCTACTAGTGTCAGGAACGGTGGTCCAATCTGCGTCCAGGTGGCGTTTTGGAATTACAGGAGGTAAGCAATGCTTGGCATCCTGATTTTCGCAGTGTTGATAGTCTTGCTTCTGGCCGCGTTGCCGACGTACTCGTACAGCCGGGACTAGGGCTACTTCCCCAGCGGCATCTTCGCGGCCGTTCTGATTATCTTCGTCATTCTGCTCGTCGCCGGAGTTGTCGACATCGACTTCGGCAGGAGCGTCCCGGCCAGCCCCAGCGGCACGCTTAGATAGCCGCACTGGCCCGTCGGTGGACCATTGAGAACGAATAGAGGCATCCACAACCGGATGCCTCTATTCGTTCCAAACCTCAATTTCAGACCGCTACGGCCCGCCTGCCTCTTCCTCCCTGTGCACCTCAACTTCGAACTCGTAAGACTGGCCCTGCACCTTCGCCGTGACACGCCTGCTCCGGGATGTCGTGGTCGAGCCGTTCAGGCTCACGTGGCCTACGGCGTCTCCGCCCTCATCGACCACCTCATAAACATCTCTGCCAATCGTCACTTTCAGCCTTGGGGGGACCACCATCCGCCGCAGCGCCGCGAAGATGGACTCCCGCTCCCTGTAGATCTGGTGAGCGGCCTCGACCGTAATCGTCTTGAATGAGACGGTCTGGCCGGGCAACGCCTGCGCTACCTTGCTCAGGTCCGTGCTGATTACCGTGGCGATCTTCGTGTAACCGCCCGTGGTGCCCCTGTCCGCAAGGAGGATCATCGGCCTGCCGTCGCCCGGCGCCTGTATAGCGCCCGGCGCGTTGCCGTCGGAGACGATATCCGCCCCCTTGACGTGCGAGAGCTTGTGCCCGTCCAGCCGGTATCCCATCCTGTCGGAGTCGAGCCCTATCGAGAAGCGGGCCGAAAGCAGTGTGGAGAGCGACTCCGCAGTGAACCTGTCGTCCTGGGGTCCTGCCACGACGCGGAGCTCGTGGTGTCCGCCGTAGGCCGGGGCTATGTAGCCGGGAGGCAGCGCGATGGGCTCGAAGGCGGAGCCGTGTGGGGACGGCAGTGTGGACAGCACGTCCCCGGGCTTGAGCGGCCTGCCTTCGTGTCCGCCTATCCCCGCCTTGACGTACGTGGAGCGGCTGCCCATAACGACGGGGACATCTATGCCGCCCGCAATCGCCAGGTATGCCCTCGTCCCATCCTGCACGGCGCCGAAGGAGAGGACGCTGTCGCGCGCGACAGCGACCGTCTTCCACATTGGAGCTGGCTCATCGTTGATCTGGGGAGAAAGGTCGCCGCCGGTCAACGCAATCATCGTGTCCTGCAGGAACCGCACGCGGGGACCCAGGACGGTAATTTCGAGGGCGGCGGCGTTCTGGTCATTGCCGGCAAGTACGTTTGCGACTCGCAGCGCGAACTCGTCCATTGCGCCGGAAACGGGCACGCCGAACCGCTGGTAGCCTATGCGGCCGCGGTCCTGCACCGTCGTCAGCATTCCGGACTCTATTACTTGTATCGCCGGGTTGCTCATTGCTCTGACACCACGCTAGACACCTGGAACTCGCCCTTCTTCACAGTCTCATGGAGGCTGTCGTACTCAACCTGCGTTATCGGCGTGAACCGCACAATGTCGCCCGCGCTTATGAGCGAAGGCGGCGCCCTCCTGGGATCGAACAGCCTCAACGGCGTGCGGCCGATCAGGCGCCACCCGCCGGGGCTCTCCTGTGGATATACGCCCGTCTGCGACTCCGCGATGCCCACGGAGCCTGCAGGTATCTTCGTGCGGGGCGTCTTGAGGCGGGGTGTCACCAGCTTCTTCGAAAGGCCGCCCAGGTACGGGAAACCCGGGGTGAACCCCATCATGTACACCAGGTAGTCGGTCTCCGAGTGTATTTTGATTACCTCTTCGGGAGTTACGCCGGCGTTCTCGGCAACGAACTGCATGTCCGGGCCGTGATCGCCGCCGTAGAGCGTCGGGACCTTAACGATTCGGGGCTTGATCGTATGGCCCTCGTCAATCGTCTTTTCCAGCTCGAGGACTATCCCTTTCAGGTCCTTCAGACCGACCCGAAGAGGATCGTACTGCACCAGCAGAGAGCGGTAGGTAGGCACTATGTCGACGATGCCGGGAATCTCCCGGCTGTCGAGCGCCTTCACGAGGGTGTGGACCTTCCGGTTGCACTCGGGGCTGATCGAATCGCCAAGCTCTACTACAAAGGCCGTGTCACCGGCGTTGAGGAACCGAGGAGAATCGTACATTACTGAGTGTCTGGACACCCCTTGAAGGGAGAGATTTAGCGGTTGCCGAGGGCAACCCACCTATTATACGAGCTTGCCCACCGGCACGATAGATACCCCTGCCGCCTGCAGCTCCTTCTTGACTTTCGCAGCCATCTCCACAGCGCCGGGCGTGTCCCCGTGTATGCAGATGCTGTCTGCCTCAACCTCGATGACGTCGCCGGTAATCGCCACAGCCTTGCCCTCCGTGACCATCCTCAGGCTCCGCTCGGCCACCTCGTCTATGTCGTGCAGGACGGATCCGGGCTTTGTCCTGGAGACGAGCGTGCCGTCCGGGTTCAGCGCCCGGTCTGCGAAGATCTCCCGCGCCACGCGCAGCCCCATGCTCTTCGCGACCTTCACCCACTTCGAGCCGGCAAGCGCTACCAGCACCAGGTCCGGGTCCACTTCCTGTATCGCCTCGCAGATGGCGCGGGCCAGCGGCTCGTCGTTCACTGCCTGGTTGTACATAGCCCCGTGAGGCTTGACGTGCTGCAGCTTCTTCGCCTTCGTGAAGGCCTGCAGCGCGCCTATCTGGTAAACAATGTCGTTCTTGACCTCCTCGGGGGAGGCGGTCATATCCCTGCGCCCGAAGCCCACAAGGTCCGGGAAGCTGGTGTGCGCCCCAATCGAGACTCCGATCTCCTCCGCCAGCTTGACGGTCGTCCGCATCCACATCGGGTCGCCCGCGTGGAAGCCGCATGCGATGTTCGCCGAGCTTATGTGCTTGATGACCTCTTCATCGAGGCCCATCTTGTACATACCAAAACTTTCGCCCATATCGCAATTAATGTCGATCCTGTTCGCCTTAGCCATGGGTCCCTTGCCTTGACGTCAATTCGTGGGTGACATTATATCAGGGGCTCACTGCCCACTGCCCACTGCGGCTGTTATAATGTCCGTCTAGCCGGAAGGGTGGCGATAAGACTGGCCGCAAGGCCGTTTCAGAGGCAAGCCGAAGGAATGGAAAAAAAGCTCAAGGTTAAAGTCAAAGACCGCTGGTACACGGTCGAGGTCGAAGACCTCCACACCTCTCCCGTCCGCGCCTTCGTGGACGGCGAGCTGGTTGAGGTCAGCCTGGACGACAGCGGCAATCCTACCGCCCTTGCCCCTGTCGCGCCGCGCGCGGAGTCGCGGCCCGTGACGCCCACTCCCGTTTCATCCGACGGCGCGCGCCAGCCGGCCCGGAGCGCAGCGCCTGCAGGCGGCGGCAAGTCCTTCCGCTCACCCATGCCCGGCGTCATAGTCTCTGTTGCTGTCAAGGTCGGCGACCAGGTGGTCACCGGCGACGAGGTCTGCATCCTTGAGGCGATGAAGATGCAGCAGGTGCTGCGCGCCGACTGGTCAGGCGTCGTCAAGACGGTGCACGTAACGGCAGGCAAGCAGGTCATGGACGGCGACGCGATAGTTGACCTGGAGTAAAATACGGTCAGGGACATCCGTTCATCGTGGAGAAGCGCATGTTGTGGAGGCGCAGTAGATGGTGACAAAGGAACAGCTTCATCGCCTTATTGACGAGCTGCCTGACAGCGAGCTCCTGTCCGCTGCGCGGTACCTCAAGTCCCTTCGTGACCAGGGCGACCCGTTCCTCAGGGCGCTGCTGAACGCGCCGATCGATGACGAGCCGGAGACGGAGGAGGAGCGAGAGGGCGTCGCGGAGGCCTGGCAGGAGTATCTTGACGGCAAGGCCCGGCCCCTCGAGGAGGTCATCGACGAGCTCAGGAAAGATAACTGATGCACGGTGGCGTGTTGTGGTGTCTCCGCGGGCAAAGCGGGACCTCAGGCGTCTGGAGCCTCGCTTGAGGGAGCGAGTTACAGACCGGTTGGCTGCATTAACCTACTTCCCATCTCTTGGTGATCTCAAAAAGCTCAATGATGCGCCTAACGAATGGCGCCTTCGAGTCGGCGATATAAGGGTCCGGTTCTCACCGGACCACGAAGCTCGCGTTATTGCTGTTCTTAGTGTCCTCCCCCGCGATAAGGCTTACCGCGACTAGCGCGTGCCCTGCAGCCCCACCGGCCTGCCGTCCCAGCCCCACTCCGGCCGCACCGCCACTCCCAGGTGACTGAGCACCGTCTGCGGCACGTCCACGCTGTTCGGCGCCGGCAGTATCTCGCCCTTCTTCGCCGCGTTCCCACTCACTATCACGAAGATCGTCCTCTGCTCCGGCACGTCGTCCCCGTGCCGCGCCTTCACCGCCCCCGGCGCCTTCTCCGTCTCGCCGCCGTGGTCGGTGGACACCAGCACCAGCCAGTTCTCTTTGCTGTAGCTCTTGCGCGACTTCAGCGCCTTGAGGATGGATGCGATCCTGGAGTCGATTACCGCCAGCATATCCAGGTAGGCCTGGTTGGGGCCGTAGCCGTTCTTGTGGCCGGCCCCGTCCGCATCGTCGAAGTGCAGGTAGAGCGCGTCGACATTATCAGTCGTCAGTACGCGCGAAACCGCCGTAACGACCTCATCGTCCGTTGGGTACGTCCCCACGATGTCTGCCCCGCGCACAAGGTGGGTATTTATCGGCGCCCAGTGGACAATCGAGGCTGTGCGCACGCCGGGCTTTGCCTCCTTCAGGCGCTGGAAGAAGTGGGGATAGCTTTCCGGCTTGAACCCTTCGAAGGAGTTGTTGACCACTCCATGCTTTTCCGGCCACGTCCCTGTGAGCATGCTCGTCCAGCACGGGCCGCTCTTCGTGAACCTGCACGCCTGCGCCTTGAAGCTGTACGCCCCGCGCGCCTTTAGCGAATCGATCGTCGGCGTCTTCGCGGCCAGCAAAGAGTCCGGCCTGCACCCGTCTATCCCGATTATCAGCGCCTTCTTGTCCAAGTGCCTCCCCCTCCTCGAATTTCGGCGCAAGTGTAGCAACGGCCTCGTTTGCCGTCAATCTGCGCATCCGATAGACTAGGGGTGAGAAGGAACGAGGGCCGGAGGGAGCATTTTGACCACGAGCGAGGCTGTCCAGCTTATTCCGAGGGAGGTGCTGTTCGGCAACCCGGACAGGGCGTCGCCACGAATAAGCCCGGATGGCCGGAAACTCTCTTTCCTGGCGCCTGTGGACGGCTTTCTCAATGTGTGGGTCGGCGACGCAACGGATGTCGCGACCGCGAGGCCAATCACCAGCGACCGGGCGCGCGGCATTCGGATATACTTCTGGGCGTTCGACAGCGAGCACATCCTGTACATGCAGGACCAGGGCGGCGACGAGGACTGGCACGTTTATTCGGTAGACATCGCCACTCAGGCAACCGTGGACCTCACGCCCATCAAGGGCGTCCACGCCCAGGTGCAAGAGCTTAGCCACCACTTTCCGGGGGAGATCGTCGTCGGCCTGAACGACCGAGACCCGCAGCTTCATGACCTTTACCGCGTGAACATAGCCACCGGACAGCGCGAGATAATCGCCAGGAACGAAGGCTTCGCCGGCTACGTGACGGACGACAGCCTCCAGGTGCGGTTCGCGTATCGCCTGACCTCCTCCGGCGGCAGCGAGCTTCTCAGGCCCACGCCATCCGGGGATTGGGAGCTCTTCATCCCGGTGCCCCCTGAGGACCTGCTGACGACCACGCCCTCCGGCTTCGACAAATCGCGCCGGACGCTCTACATGATCGACAGCCGCGACCGGGATACGTCCGCGCTCGTAACGATCGATTCGGAGTCCGGGGAGCGCACCGTCATCGCGGAAAACCCGCGCGCCGACGTCAGCGAGGTGCTGACCCACCCCACGGAAAAGACGGTTGAGGCCGTGGCATTCACATACGATCGCAAGCACTGGATGGTGCTCGACGACCGCGTCGGCGGCGACCTCCAGTACCTGAAGACCGTCGCGGGCGGCGAGATCGAGATCGTCAGCCGTACGCTGGACGACACCCAATGGATAGTGGCCTTCATGATGGACGATGGGCCGATGCGGTACTACCGCTGCGACCGCCGGTCCCGACAGGACTCTTTCCTGTTCTCCAACCGCAAGCGCCTGGAAGGCCTGCCCCTTTCGAAGATGCACGCCGCCGTAATCAAGACGCGCGACGGCCTGGACATGGTCTGTTATTACACCCTCCCGTACGGCAGCGATGCCCGCAGCCCGGGCACGCCGGACAGGCCGCTCCCGATGGTGCTGGACGTTCATGGCGGCCCTGGGCGCGCGGACGAGTGGGGCTATAATCCCATGCACCAGCTCATGGCCAACCGTGGCTATGCCGTCATGAGCGTTAACTTCCGCGGCTCAACAGGCCTGGGCAAGCGCTTCACCAACGCCGGCAACATGGAGTGGGCCGGCAAGATGCACGACGACCTCCTGGACGCAATGGAGTGGGCCGTGGGGCAGGGCATCGCAGACCGGAATCGAGTTGCGGTTTTCGGCGGCAGCTACGGCGGCTATGCGGCGCTGGTGGGCCTCACATTCACGCCGGACACCTTCGCCTGCGGGGTGGACATCGTTGGGCCATCGAGCCTGGTCACCCTGCTGGAGTCCATCCCCCCGTACTGGGCGCCCCAGATAGAGGTCTTCGCCACCCGCGTGGGCGACCACCGCAATGAAGAGGGCCGAAAATTCCTCAAAGAGCGCTCGCCACTTACGTACGTAGAGCGCATAAACCGCCCACTACTCATAGTCCAGGGGGCCAAAGATCCGAGGGTCAAGCAAACCGAGTCGGTCCAGATCGTACAGGCGTTGCGGGGCAAAGGAATCCCGGTTACCTACGTACTCTTCCCCGACGAAGGTCACGGATTCGCCCGCCCGGAAAACAACATGGCCTTCAACGCCGTCGCCGAAGCCTTCCTCGCCGCGCACCTGGGAGGGCGGTACGAAGCCGTTGGTGACGATTTCAAGGGATCGACGATACAGGTGCCGGCCGGAGCGGACCAGGTGCCGGGCCTCGAAAAAGCGCTGGACGCGCACGATAAGGAGACGAAATGAACAACCTTCAGAAGCTGAACGCCCTGGGACAATCGGCGTGGTACGACAACGTCCGGCGCGGGCTGATCAGGTCCGGCGAGCTTGCCGCGCTGTTGAAGCAGGGGGTGACCGGCCTTACTTCCAACCCAACGATCTTCGAAAAGGCGATGGCCCAGAGTGCTGACTACGACGACGAGATGGTGAAGCTTGCCCGCCAGGGCAAGTCCGCGGGGGAGATATACGAAGCGCTCGCGGTGGAGGACATCCAGGCAGTCGCCGACATGCTCCGTGGCGTCTACGATGCGACGAAGGGCGTGGACGGCTACGCCAGCCTGGAGGTCAGCCCGTTGCTTGCGAACGACACGGAAGGCACGGTGGCCGAGGCCCACCGGCTTTTCAGGGCCCTCAACCGGCCGAACGTGATGATAAAGGTGCCCGCAACGCCCGCAGGCGTGCCCGCAATTCGCCGGTTGATAGCGGACGGCCTGAACATCAATGTCACGCTCGTCTTTTCGCTGGAGGCCTACAGCCAGGTGCGCGAGGCGTACATCGCCGGACTGGAGGACCTGGCGAAGGCAGGGGGAAACGTTTCGAAGGCGGCCTCCGTGGCCTCCTTCTTCGTCAGCCGCGTAGACACTCTGGTGGATAATAGTCTAAAGGGTAAGCCGGAAGAGAAGTCGCTTGCCGGCAAAGCGGCCATCGCCAACGCGAAGCTGGCGTACGGCGACTTCCAGCGCGACTTCGGCGGCAAGCGCTTCCAGGCGCTGAAGGCCAAAGGCGCCCACGTTCAGAGGCCGCTGTGGGCCAGCACGAGCACAAAGAACCTGGCCTACAGAGACGTCATCTACGTCGACAACCTGATAGGCCGTGACACGGTCAACACCATGCCGGAGAATACGCTCAAGGCGTTCCTGGACCATGGTAAGCCGGAGGTAACGGTTGACAGGGATACCGCGGACGCCGAGAAGGTCTTTGCCGACCTTGAGCGGGCCGGCATAAGAATGACGCAGGTGACCGGCAAGCTCCTGTCCGACGGCGTCAAGGCGTTTGCCGATTCGTTCGATCAGCTTATGGCCAACATTGAGCAGAAGCGGACGAAGCTCCTGGCGCAGACCAGAAAATAGACCAGGAATTGTAAACCGCGCGATTCATCGCGCCTGTTCCGGCTGCCGGCACGGCGGGCAGGTGGCCCGGGTGTGATGAGGCGCGCGGGCTGTGGTTCCGGAGGCTTATCCATGCCCACCAGCCTGCGTATCAACGAAATCGTCGAGCGTATCTGGCGCAGGGATTACACCATCTGGAAGCCCTCTCCGGAGGAGATCTCTAACCGGCTGGGCTGGCTGGACGTGCCGGTCTCCATGCAGGACCACGTCGAAGACATTGCCGCGTTTGCGAACGAAGTCCGTTCGGAGGGTTACAGGCACGTCGTGTTGCTCGGGATGGGCGGCAGCAGCCTGGGTCCGGAGGTGCTCCGGCAGAGCTTCGGCAGGCCGCGCAACGGCTACCCGGATCTCATCGTCCTGGACTCCGTCGTTCCCGCCGCCGTCATCGCCGTTACCGACCTGATAGACCCGTCCAGGACGCTCTTCGTCGTTTCGTCCAAGTCCGGCGGCACCATCGAGCCTAATTCCCTGTACAGGCACTTCCGCGCCGTCGTAGAGAAGGCTGTGGGGATGGAGCGGGCAGGGCGCGGCTTCGTCGCTATCACGGACCCGGGGACACCTCTGGAGCGAATGGCACAGGAACACGGTTTCAGGCGCGCCTTTGTAAATCCGCCTGACGTTGGCGGAAGGTACTCCGTCCTGTCGTATTTCGGCCTTGTGCCAGCGGCCCTGATCGGCCTGGACGTGAACGAGCTCCTTGCCCGCGCGGTCGAAATGCGTGCGAGGTGCGAGGACGGACGGGACAACCCCGGCGCGGAGTTTGGGCAATACATGGGTGAAAACGCCCTTGCTGGCCGGGACAAGCTGACGCTCATCACCTCGCCCTCCGTTTCCAGCTTCGGCCTGTGGGTGGAGCAGCTGGTCGCCGAGAGCACCGGCAAGGAGGGGAAGGGCATCGTCCCGGTAGCGGGGGAATCGCGCCTGGACGCGCAGGAGTACGGCGAGGGGCGCTGCTTTGTGTATGTCTGGGTGGAAGGGGACGCGAACGTCGAGACGGACAAGCTGGCTTCCCGCCTGGCGGATGCCGGCAAGCCGTTGCTGAGGCTCGACTTGAAGGACGCTTACGATCTTGGCGCGGAGTTCTATCGCTGGGAGTTCGCAACCGCCACGGCCGGGGCGATGCTGGGCGTGAACCCGTTCGACCAGCCGGACGTGCAGCGCGCCAAGGAGATGGCCTCGGAAATGATCGCCGAGTTCCGGAAAACAGGCAGGCTGCCTGAGCCCGAAGGCGCAGGCTCCTTCGAGTCCCTGGTCAGGTCCGCCGGCGCAGGGGACTATTTCGCGGTCCTGGCGTTCATGCGCGAGACGCCTTACGTCGACACGGCATTCACTTCACTGCGCAAGGCGCTTTCCGCGAAGCTCGGCGTGGCCACTACTCTGGGGTACGGCCCACGGTACCTCCACTCAACGGGACAATTGCACAAGGGAGGGCCTGCCGGCGGCGTCTTCCTGCTCGTGACCGCTGAGCACCCGCGCGACCTCCCGGTACCAGGCGAGCAGTTCACATTCGCGACGCTCGCCGACGCGCAGGCGCTGGGCGACTACCTGACGCTCCGGGAGAAGGGACGGCGTGTTGCGAGGGTACACCTGACCTCTAACCTGCAGAGCGCGATCGCCCGTATGACGGACACGCTCTAAAGCTGGCGGAGCCGAGTTGTTGACAGTCCCTTCAGGCAACTTGGCCGCCGGGCGCCAGGTCAGTTGTCGCTTTCCAGGCTTCTTTCGACAGGGGAGATATTGCAGTGCCGCCCGCGATTCTTATCGGGCGGCGCTTGTTGTTAAAGAAGCGGGACAGTGCCTACTTGCGGTTGATCTTCTGTATCCACAGCGCGAACGCCTCCAGATGCGCGCGGACTGCCATCTTCGTGTCGTCGTTGTTGAGCGTCAGGTTGTCATCGAACTGGCGGCGGGCGAACGCGACCAGGACGCCAGGCTTGGACATGGAGTGCGAGCGCGTCTCGGCGAAGATATTTTCGAGGTGCATCTGCGCCCGCGCCGTGCCGCCGGAAGAGCCCGCGCCCATGAACGTGACCGGCTTGCCCACGAGAGGGCTGTCCTTGCCGCGGGATGCCCAGTCGATTGTGTTCTTGAGCACGCCGGAGGTGCTGTGGTTGTACTCAGGGGTGACCCACAGGACACCGTCCGCTGCACGGATTGCGTCCTTGAGCTCCCTGACAGGCGCAGGGTCTCCTGCTGCTTCAACATCGCCATCGTAAAGCGGAATGGTGTGGATGTCGAAGATTACGATCTCCATCGCGTCCGGGGCGAGGGCCTGCGCTTCGCGAAGCAGAGCCGAGTTGAACGACTTCTGCCTCAGGCTACCGGAGATACCAAGAACCTTGAGTTTGCCGGGGGAACTGGATGTCATTGATCACCTCTAGATTTTTTGCCGTATTGCACGCCGATAATATTACTGAAAACAGTCAAAGTGGATATTTCATGCACAAAGGCTGGTTTGATTTCAATTGGAATAATTGCACAGGCAAGGATATGCCCAATGTATTTGCCTTTGCCAGGTTTGTCAAGCAAGATGTTATTTGTTGTCTTTGCTCAGTGATATTGTCAGTAGGTAACTGCTCAGTGAATATGTCAGTCCATGAGAGGACTACATTTGACCGAGCGAGAAGCGAAGAGAGCACAGAT